>NZ_SLTL01000010.1:0-214337 GCF_014858585.1 Paenibacillus sp. 23TSA30-6
CAGCTCTCCATCAGTCAAGGATTGAAAATCGAAGAACGAGTGAGGAAACACGAGAAAACATTAATTTATAGTGGGAGGAATAAGCATGTTGGATATTAAAGGGAAAGTCGTAGCTATTACGGGGGCAAGCAGTGGGATCGGTGAAGCTACTGCCCGTTTACTTGCTCACCATGGGGCTCATGTGATATTAGGGGCCAGACGCACAGAGCGATTGGAGGCTCTGACATCCGAGATTCGTTCTAACGGTGGATCGGCTGATTATCAGCAACTAGATGTGACTAAGAGGGACCAGATGGAAGCGTTCATTAAGTACGCGGAAAAAACATTTGGGCGTGTGGATGTAATTTTGAACAATGCGGGAGTGATGCCTCTTTCAAAATTAGAAGCCCTGAAGGTAGAGGAATGGGATCGCATGATTGATGTAAATATACGGGGCGTTCTGCATGGGATTGCGGCAGGGCTTCCGATTATGAAAAAGCAAGGATTTGGTCAGTTTATAAATATCGCTTCTATTGGCGCGTATAGTGTAACCCCGACTGCAGCGGTGTATTGCGCTACGAAGTATGCGGTTCGGGCGATTTCTGAAGGATTGCGTCTGGAGGTGGGGGGAGATATTCGTGTGACGCTGGTATCGCCGGGAGTAACCGAATCTGAGCTTGCTGACAGTATTTCAGATGAAGAGGCCCGGCAAGGAATGAAAGAGTACCGTCGTATTTCGATTTCGCCTGATGCCATTGCCCGTTCTATTCTGTATGCCATGGAGCAGCCAGCGGATGTAGATGTTAATGAAATTATTGTCAGACCCACGGCAAGCCCGAATTAACGCCATGGCATCCATGATTCCCCCTTTCTACTCAGATCATTTTTCCCTCCATCCTTTATGGATGGGGGGGTATTTATAGGATAAGAAGGACCATCATTCACACCACAGAGTGTAAAAAAGCTGTGCCTTTATAATAAGCGGGTTTACTTTTACAAATGTTTGTGATAACTTTATTTCGACAAACATCGAAATTAAGATTAGACGTAGAAGGGGGCTGAACAGGGTGAAAGATGCTACAGATATGCAGCAAGCTGTAAAAATATATAAAGCGCTGGGCGAACCGACTCGTCTCAAAATAGCATTTTTGCTGAAAGAGGAAAGTGACCAATGCTGCTCTGTTCTGGGTGAGAAGCTGAACAGTGTTGCTATTTCAACGCTATCGCACCACCTGAAGCAAATGGCAGAATCCGGGCTGCTGACGTTCCGTAAAGAGGGCACCTTTATTTATTACAGCCTGGATGTTGAAGTAGCGAAGAAATATGCCCCATACCTGATGACATAATTTTTTTAGTCTTAATTTCGATATTTGTAAAAATATAAAAATATAACAGAAAAGAGGCGTTATATAAAATGCAGAGCACGTGGAAAGTATACATTTTGGCAATTATCAGTTTTTTGGTAGGCACATCTGAATATATTATCTCAGGAATTCTGGATCAAATTGCAACTACAATGGGAATTACGGTGGCTGCCGCAGGTCAGTTAATTACAGTGTTCTCCCTTGCTTACGCGATTGGCACGCCGATTCTGATGGCAGTCACTGCTAAAATGGACAGACGTAAACTGCTCCTGTATTCCCTCGGATTGTTCGCAGTTGCCAATCTGCTCTCCTTTGTTCTGCCGGGTTTTGGCATGTTTATTGCCGCACGTATTCTCATGGCACTCGGGGCGGGGATGGTCGTGGTTACAGCACTGAGTATTGCAGCGAAAATTGCTCCAGCCGGCAAGCAGGCCAGTTCCATTGCTACGGTCACCATGGGTTTTACAGCCTCGCTAATTATTGGTATTCCGCTTGGCAGAATGATATCTTCCGCATATGGATGGAAAACCGTATTTCTCGGCATCGCTTTGGCAGGGATTATCGCCCTGATTGTTATTGCTATGACGATTCCCCGTATAAAAGGAGATAAACCTGTCCCCTTACTGCAACAGTTTGCTCTTCTAAAAAAGCCCGAAGTCGCTTTGGGATTAGGCATTACCTTCTTTTGGCTTGGAGGTTATTCACTTGCATATACTTATATCTCACCATACTTGCTGGATGTATCAGGTGTAGGAGAGGATATGCTGAGCATCGTATTACTCGCCTTCGGGATTGCCAGTCTGATCGGGTCGAAAATCGGTGGATACAGTGCAGATAGAAAGGGCATTCCCTTTACGTTATTCGGAGGCATGGTGCTGCATATGATTTCGTTGCTCTTACTTCCTTTTGCAGCCCACTCCCTGATCGCAGTATTCGCTTTATTGATCCTTTGGTCGTTCGCAGCCTGGACATCGGGGCCGACTCAACAATATAATCTGGTCACTCTTGTACCAGAGTCTTCTGGTGTAATGCTGAGCCTCAATCAGTCTACGATGCAGCTTGCAATGGCAGCTGGAGCCGGAATTGGTGGCGTGGTTGTAGGTCAGGTTTCGCTGGCTTCCATCACCTGGTTTGGAGCAGCAGGGGTCGCTATCGCCATTGTGGCTACGTATTTACTTTCACGGAGATCCTCAGTTCAAACGCAAGTGAGTGTTACGGAATAAGGTATATAGGTAAGTAGATATAGTTGTACCTCTGAAATACAGATATAATAATGGAATTAGGGGCAAACTTATGAATATTTACTGAATCATCATTTTGTGAATGGTCAAAGCATTAATGTATTAAAAGTTTTTTGGGAAGGGAAAAAGATTGCACCACTCTTGGTTACCTTTTTGACATGGAATGATCCCATTGGAGGTAGTCCATTGGCTACAGGTGTCGAACTGTATCATCATAGGAGTGGAGTCTCGGAAATATATAATCTCAATTATCCGAAAATCGTTCGGGCATGGATTCTACATGGTTTAGAAAGCGGATGGACAGGAAAAGAAACATGGGAGATTGAAGACGCATTATCAACAATGATCGATATGGGCTATGAAGCACAATGGTTAAGACCCAAAGCATAAGAGAAGAACCCGACAATCGCGTCGGGTTCTTCTAGCGCCACAAAAAGTCCGCCTTTTTGAAGATCAGTCCAGCGAATCACATTGGGAAAAAGTCGTTCTACATACTCTCTGGGTGGACGCTCGTGAGCTTGAGTCGTTAAAGCTGCACCATGAGGAACAGAGCATTGTCGCCTGATCCCGGCCAACAGTTTCGTTGCAGTCTTTCTTTCAGATCCTGTATATCCTGACTTCCAATATTTAAAGAGAAAGGTTGAAGGTCCATTCATATCCTCCTCAGATGCTGTTTGCGGTTGCCTCTCTATGTAATTATGTGAGTGTTACCCAAAATGTTGCAGGTTGCAAACAGTTAGTGAGAAAGCTTGTTGAATCTATCAGGATTTGAACTTCTGCGCTATACGCTTCTTATTCTTTTGACGCCAAATCCATCTTTCGATAAAGTTTTTTTCTTTTCTTTCCTGAAGTGTTTCTTTCATACCCTTGATGAGAAATTCGGATCTCCGCTTGTCATTTCTGCTAATTTCGCGCAGTTCCTCAATAAATTTAGTGTCCATGTCCGCATCTCCGTTAGTTCAGGATTGTACAATGTGCTAAGCTAGATTATACAGAACATATGTTCCTTTTTCAAGTCTGTTACGTGTTTATGAAATCATAGAACGATTTTGTGAAATGGTAATCCCAGGCCCAAACCAATTCTTCCAGTGGACATAAGCTAGAATTGGAAAGGAGGAATTACAACATGATCAGCAAAGCATTTGTATCTCAAACGTATCCGCGCCTTACCGTCTTTAGTGAAGAAAATTTTCGGGGGGCGAGCAGAGTATATACGGCAAATTTAGGTATTCGTGATAAGGATACCGTTCTCGATGGCATAAAGAGCCTGCGTTTCTTTTCTACAAGCAGCGATGCTACACTGGTACTCTTTACCCGCATACGGTTTAAAGGTAATTTTCAAGTCTTTAGAGGCAATCGCCGCTTCGCCGACCTGGATGATCTGATTCGTGGGAATGATGTAGAATCTATTATTTCTACCAATCAACGTCTAACGTTGCAGCAAATCCGTAATATCCGCAGTACCGGGAAACTTCCATCCGGCTATCATTTGATCTAACGACCTCCCTTTTGACTTAAGGAACATTTTACAAGACTGTTTCAGGAGCTTGCAAGTTTCGGGCTTCCAGGGCAGTCTTTTCCGCTCTGAGCCAGCATCCTTTGAGCAATTAGCATAAGATGCTTCGCAACCTCCGAAGACAGAATGCCGAAAATATTTTCAATTTGCTTAATGGATTCGGAGCAAATAAGATTTCCCGAGAGCATAAGCGCAAGAATGAGGACGAAACAAATACAGCCTCTTGATAAAATGAGTTACATCACATATCAGGAGGCTATTACATGAACAAAATACAGCAATTTAAAGCACTTCATACATCAGAGGAACTGTTGTTTTTGGGGAATGCGTGGGACTTGTTATCTGCCGTGGCTTTGGAGAAGGCAGGCTTTCAGGCGATTGGCACGACGAGCTGGGGGATTGCGAATACGCTTGGATTGTCCGACGGGGAGCTTATTGATTTTGACCAGCATATAAGGATTATTCAGACGATTGCAGATCATGTCCAGATTCCGGTGTCGGCAGATATTGAGGCAGGGTATGGGGAGGACACAGCAACGATTGTCGAGCATGTTTTAAGGACAGCAGATGTGGGAGTCGCAGGGATTAATATTGAAGATTCATTAAAACAGCAAAAGGGACTTCGAGAAGTGGTTCTGCATAGTAACCTTCTGTCCAAAATAAGAGCAGCACTGGATGCTCATGGATTTAACGATTTTTTTATAAATGCAAGAACGGATACATATTTGCAAAAAGATACCCCGCTTTTGGAAACGATCGAACGAGCAAAAGCGTATGTGGAGAGTGGAGCGAGCGGAATTTTTGTTCCGGGGTTGAAGGTTGATGAAGAGATCAGGGAAGTGGTACATCAGGTACATGCTCCGCTTAATCTTTTATCCTTGCCGGGGCTGACGAATACCCGTAAGGTTCAGCAATTAGGAGTGAAACGGTTTAGCTTTGGCAATGCATTTTCGGATCATATCATTACTGCTTTGAAAAAGAACGCTGAGCAACTGATAGAGCTACAAGATACTTCGCATTTATATGCGTGAGGATGAACTTTAGAAAGGACAGGATATTCGATCATGGCTGAAATCAATCTTTCTTTTGAAGAAATGTGGGAGAAAATTATGGCGTGTGATCGTAAATATGACGGGTTGTTTTTTACCGCGGTGAAAACAACCCGAATATACTGCCGACCTTCCTGTCGATCCAAAAAGCCGAAAAAAGTAAATGTTGAGTTTTATGATGACATCGATACTGTGGAAAAGGCGGGGTTTCGTGCCTGCAAAAGATGTCAACCTCATATTGATCATTCACCGTATATCAGGCTTGTCCAGACTGTGGTTACCTTCCTGGTCAATCACTATAAGGAACGACTGGTACTGCAGGAAATTGCGGATTATGCTGGAGTAAGTCCCTTTTATCTGGACCGAATCTTTAAACAGGAAACCTCAGAAACCCCGCGTACCTATCTGGAAAAAATAAGAGTGGATAAAGCAGCTTATCTGCTTAAAAGTACCGATTGTACCAATCTTGAGATTTGCTATGAGACGGGCTTTCAAAGTCCTTCGAATTTTTATAAGGCATTTCGCTGTTTGAAGCAGTGTTCCCCTAGTGAATACAGGAAGCTGAACAGGTGAATAGATGCTGTAGATCTATAGACACAGGAGGTTATTATCCTTTTATGAGCAGGCTATATTTATTGAATTATGCATCCCCGATTGGAGAGATAGAAATATGGGGCACAGATGAGGCCGTCCATTCTATCATGTTCTCTGATCGGGATACATCAACTACCACGATGCTGGACGAGACTTCACACCCCGTTTTAGAGGCGTGCGCTAGTCAGCTTGACGAGTATTTTAAAGGTACGCGCTATGAGTTTACGTTTCCTTATGCTTTTGAGGGCACAGATTTTCAGAAAAATGTATGGGATGCTTTGGTGAAAGTAGGCTACGGTGAAACAGCGGCCTATAAAGACATTGCCTCTTCGATTGGAAATGAAAAAGCCATTAGAGCTGTAGGCAGCGCCAATGGGAAAAACAAGCTGAGTATCGTGATTCCATGCCACCGAATTATTGGTTCCAACCAGAAATTAACGGGTTATGCGGGGGGCTTATGGAGAAAGGAATGGCTACTCAGGCATGAGAATCAATTCAAGGAGCTAAATATGAATATGTAACAACAGCAAAAAAAGTAAGACACAATATCCATAATTGTCATCAGATGGAATGAACTTCATCTAACCCTATGCTATGATTTACCAAAAAGAAAGATTCAAAAAGGGGAAATAAGGATGAAGTTCAGAAGGACTATATTTTTATTTATGTTTTCAACGATGCTCATGGGTTTGTTTGCTGTAGGAACAGAAAGAGCACATGCAGACAATTCTATGGTACTAAGAGATGGAAACAAGCTTATACTTATACTTGATGATGGTAACGGGATCAACAAAGAGTTTAAATTTAATATGGACTATAGTATTAAGCAAGGTACTCCAATTCGTTTGTACAGCAATCTTACTGAAATTTTCCCCGGAGATTTTTCGGTTGATTATGCTAATTCTACGATAACAATTTCGGATACTCACGCAGCACCTTATCCAGGATCAAAGAATTATATTGAGTTTCCGATTGAACCAGACATGGAATGGTCTGCCGGAAAAATGTGGGGTGTAGCTCTTCCTAATGGAGATGGTCTGAGTCGTACTTTCAAAATAAAGACCCGCAATGTGATTAAAGAAGGCACCAAGACCCATTTAATTATTGACAATACGCACTTTTCTCCTTCTGATTTCACAGTTGATTACGTAAACAAAACACTAACGATTGAAAATAAAGCACCAGCACCTCCTTTTGGGGCGAAAATTGAATTTTACTACAATAAATTGGACACCATCGACACAGAGCCCTCCGATAAATTCTCAATAATATCATTTTTCCGTGATCCAAGAATCATTCAGCTTGAAGCGGAATCCAAAATGGCTCCAACGGTCAGTGAACCAGTGGCCACTCCATCTGTTGATGAACCTCAAGTAACGCAGCCCGTTATCGAGTCTAAAGAAGATCAAGCTGTAGATGAATCAGCCGAGATTCCTTTGTCTATACCGTCTGGAGAAAACTTTCCGGGTACGTTTACGATCAATTCTTCGGGTACTTCGTTTACAGTTCGTTTGAAGATGAAAAATATTCAGCCCACGTACACTTCCTACGTTATGGTGAAAAATTCGGAAGAACAATTGGTTAAACGCATTCAGTTCGATCCGGAAACAACGTTTAGCTACCCTTTGAGCAATCTGAACTTGTCTACGGGCGGGTACTACTTTTATATTAAAATGATGGATCAGTCGGGAAATTCGGCAGCGTCTGTCCCCCAGTTTATTCCCATAAATAATAACAAAGCTCAGGTTTTGGTGTTTATTGATGGGAAGCTGCAACAATATGAACAACCTGCCACTTCGATTAGCGGAAGTATGCTGGTGCCGTTTCGTGCTGTTTTTGAGGCGCTTGGAGCGAAGGTGAAATGGGATGGTGCTACGAAGACCGTTACCGCGACCAAAGGGAATACAACGATCAAGTTAACCGTAGGCTCCAGAGATGCCTATATCAATGGTAAGTTAGTGCGTCTCAATGCGGCGCCGAGATTAATTAACGGCAAAGTGATGGTTCCTATTCGCTTTGTAAGTGAGGCGCTGGGAGCCAAGGTGAAGTGGAATATTGCTGCTCAGAGTGTTGTGATCTTTCTTGCCCCGCAACAGGTTTTAACAACAAATGAAAGTGAACAATTAATGGATGAAGACGAGGCCAACACTGAGCCACAATTGAATCCGGCTATACTGAACAACATATCCAATACCATCACCAAATCTTCTGATATCGTATTCGTTATTGATGTTACGAGTAGTATGACCGGAACGCTGGATTATGTAAGACAGAAGGTTAAAGGCTTTGTTGATTTGGTTCCATCAGGCTCCCAATTTGCCGTTGTTGCATTTCGGGACATTAATTTAACAGCAGATAAAGATTTGGAGTATTTTGATTTTACGGCGGATAAGAGCAAGTTAAAAGGGAATTTGAATACGTTACGTCCTTCTGCTGGCGGGGATCTGAAAGAATCCGGGCTGGAGGCCATCCAGCTGGCTGTAAGTAAATTTTCCAAAAGCTCTAATTCCAAAATCATCATATTCATTACAGATGCACCCGTACATGATAAAAATACAGCGCTGGGTAAAGCCCGTTTTTCAGTGGACGAAATAAACGAGCAATTACAGAAAAATGGCGTTATTTTTAATGCGATAGTTCCTGCAAGCGGACTGGCCAATAAACAAATGAAAAAGCTCGTAGATAGCAACCAAGGAACCTTGTATGATATTAAGGATGCCAAGCTAAATCTGGCGAAGTAGGTTTGTCCAAACCATAATAAAGCCGTATAAAGGGAGCTGATGTCAGGCTCCCTTTTGCTATCATAAGCAACCTGTGATGTGAGAGTTCTAAATGGCTGAAAGCTCACTCTCCGTCACCCATTTATGATTTTTGACAGGCTCTCCTCCTGTAGTCGGCGTATAATCTACCATATATACGGTCGTTGGCTCCGCGGAATCAATGGTAGCCTTGGCCCCATCCATCCCCTTCATATGATCTGCTGCCAGGATAACTTCCGTGCCCGGTGCATAGGGCTCGCTGCCCGCATCTTTAATCTCTTCATGAATAACCCACTTATGTTTAGTCACTTTTTCCCCTCCAGTGGTTGGAGTATATGAAACCGTATAAGCAGTAGTCGTATAAGCACCAACAATCGTGGCAGTAGCGTCGTTCATGCCTGCCATATGGTCAGCTCGGATGATCGCTTGGCTGCCAACTTTGAAGGCTGGATTTACAGCTTCTTTTAGTCCGGCAGGAAGCTCACTAGAAGTGGAATGGTTCATATCTGATGTGTCATGTTGTTGACTGCTGCTTGTCGTGTGCTCCTGGTCTGGAATCTTACTGTTCCCGCACCCGCTCAAAATAATCATAACTGCACCAGCGAGCAAAGCCCATTGTTTTCTCATATTTACAGCTCCTTTAGGGTTTTAATTCCACACTCAAATATACCCCTGTGGGGTATATTTGAAACGAATGTAAATGACCAATTTGTGAATTGTCTTGCTTAACTATGGGGGTGATTAAAAATAGACAGGTGTGCCTGATATTATGGAGCTAGTGAAATATGAGATCAAAGGGGTCGCCGGATGCGGTCCTTTTTTGTAATGCAGAAGATGTGTTGTCAAATGTTGTTGACAGCTATTAAAATATCATTGTAATATTTATAAACACATAAGATTACTCGGAATTTGATTGGATTGCAGCATTCTAACTTAACAAAGAGCAGATGATATCAGGGGGAGAAATCGAAATGAAGAAAAAATGGGTTCCATTTATACTGCTGGTGGGAGCAGTCGCACTGTTTATCTCTGGCTGTGGCAGTAAGAATACGGTGGGAAATGGTGCGAGTGAAGAAAAGAAACTGCACATCAGTTTTAATCCGGGTCCATACAGTGATCAGTTCAAGAATGGAGTGGCTCCGTATTTGGAGAAGAAGGGCTATAAGATTACATATAAAGAATTTACAGACGGCGTTCAGCCCAATGTAGCTGTGGCTAATGGCGATATTGATGCTAATGTGTTCCAGCATTCGCTCTATCTGGATTCTATGAATAAGCGGGAGAATATTGATCTGATTGGAGCTGTGCAGGTTCCGACTCCGCCAATGGGATTGTACTCCAGCAAGCATACCAGTCTTGACGAAGTCAGCAACGGTGCTCAAATCAACCTGCCAAACGAGCCAGTCAATATGTTGCGTGCGCTGAATATTTTAAAAGAAGTGGGCTGGATTACGTTAAAGGATAATATTGATCCACTGCAAACATCGGTGAACGACATCACTTCTAATCCGCATCATTTGCAATTTGTGGCGACCGACCCTGCACAGGGACCGCGCGCACTGGAGGATGTTGATTTTGCTGCTATTCAGGGGAACTTTGCCGTTTCGAATGGAATGAAGCTGACCTCGGCATTACAGCTTGAAAATATGACAGACCCATTCACGAACGTGGTGGCTGTGGATAGCAAGAACAAGGACAAGCCATTCGTCAAAGACATCATTGAGGGGTATCATTCAGATGAATTCCAAAAGTACATCAAATCGAATCCGGTTTATGAAGGCTATAAGCTGCCAAGCTATTTTAAATAATATGGGGTTACTGTCTTCTGCGGGCTGACACTGTCAGCCTGTATCTTATGGATAAAAGGTGGCAATGAACGTGATTTTTTCATCCTCTGATCTCGTTAAGGCTCTGCCTGACAACTATTTTAGCGTCATTGACGACAAAGTGAACCTGTACAAAAGCAAAGGAATAGATGTAATCAATCTGGCAGCCGGCAACCCGGATCAGCAGACACCGGCGCATATCATCAGCGCTTTGAAGGAAGCAGTTGATCAACCGATAAATCAGGGCTACCCGCCTTTTCACGGGAAAAAAAGCACACTGGAGGCAGTCGCCGCGTTCTATAAACGGGAGTATCAGGTGGAGCTTGATCCCGATCGGGAGGTTGCCGTATTCAACGGCTCCGCCATAGGGGTAATGGGGATTCCGCAGGCATTGCTAAATCCCGGTGACTGGTTGCTGACCACCGACCCGGCGTACCCACAATATGTTTCCGCTGCTGCGCTGGCAAGAGCCCATATCCATACGATTCCGCTCCATGAAAAGGATGGATTTTTGCCTGATTATACATCGGTGCCGGAAGAAATCGCCCAACAGGTCAAATTGCTCATTCTGAATTATCCGAACAATCCGACTGGGGCTGTAGCTACTACAGATTTTCTGACGAAGACGTTGGACTATGCCGCTGAGCACCGTTTTCCGGTTATGAACGATTTTGCTTACGGTGCCCTTGGGTTTGGGGGGCATAAGCCGCTCAGTCTATTGCAAATCCCCGGCGGCAAGGAATATGGTGTCGAGATGTATACGGCTTCCAAAACGTACAACATGGCTGGCTGGCGCTTCGGCTTTGCTGTTGGAAACGCGTCTGTTATCGGTACGCTCAAGCATTATCATACACATGCTTACAGCACTGTTTTTGGAGCGGTGCAGGATGCGGGTGCTGTGGCATTACTGGGTTCGCAGGAGCCGGTGCGGGAACTGGTGGCATTATATGAGCGGCGACGCGATGTTCTCATTGCGGCGTTGCGTGGTATTGGCTGGGATGTAGCCGCACCCAAAGGAACTTTTTTCGCCTGGTTCAAGGTGCCTGAGGGCTATACCTCCGCTTCTTTTGCGGACTTTTTATTAGACGAGGCCCAAGTTGCAGTGGCTCCAGGCGAAGGTTTTGGTCGTGCCGGAGCTTCCTATGTACGGGTGAGTCTGGTGAACAGTGAAGAACGGCTACTGGAGGCGGTGCAGAGAATCGCCGCAACGGGCATTTTTAAAAAATAAACTAAAATGCAAGGAATGTATGGAGGAAGCGAGAAACGAACTTTGAGTATAGCCATTATCGGAGCCATGGAAGAAGAAATAGCAGGTTTGAAAGCGCAGATCGAAGGGATAAGCATGACCCGGATCGCGAATGGAATTTTTTATACAGGCCGCCTTCAGGGCAAAGAAGTTGTACTGCTGCAATCGGGAATTGGCAAAGCGAACGCAGCCTTGACTACGGCGCTGCTGATTGAGCGCTTTAACCCGGAGCTTGTCATTAATACCGGGTCTGCTGGCGGGCTTGATCCAGCGCTCCGTGTTGGGGATGTCGTAGTGGCGACCGAGCTGACTTACAGCGATGTGGATGGAACGGCGTTCGGCTATACCTACGGGCAGGTGCCGCAGATGCCGGCAAGTTATCCGGTCGAGCCAGCGCTGCTTGATTTTGCGACAAAAACGCTGGCAGCGACCAAGATTGAGGGGCAGATCGTTACTGGCTTGATTACGACGGCAGACTCCTTTATCTACCAGGCTGAGAGGGCCCACTTTATTCGCAGCCAGTTTCCTGAAGCCAAGGTGACGGATATGGAAGGGACGGCGGTCGTCCAGACAGCGTACCAGTTTGGTATTCCTTTTCTGGCCGTTCGTTCTCTGTCTGATCTTGCCGGAGCAGAAGCGGCGGGTACTTTTGACTCCAATCTTGACCTGGCTGCGGCCAACTCGGCAGCAGTGGTTGTGGCTCTTGTAGCTGCATACGATAGAGCCAAGCTATAGTATATTCAGGAGCGCTTTTTTTCCGCTCGTTCCCATCGGGTATGGTCAACGTATTTTGTTTGTCATGCTTTTCGAAAGACCGTTAATGGCTATATCTGCTGTGACAGTTGTCCGCAAATTTGTACACCCAACTCGCAAGCCTGGGCAAACTGCCTGGAAACCGCCTCCAGTTTCTCGGGGGGAACCATAATTTTAGCCATGATTTCTACCTCGGATGATTAAAATAATTACATATATTTTAGTGAATCTAGCAGACATTAGAAAAAGAAGGGGATTTAAAGCAAAAATAAGTCGTTTGTACGAGTTCATGAGGAACAATAAGCGAGAAAGGTAGGAATAGGGACGTAAAAGAGCCACTCTTTTCAAAATGGAGCTTTCCATCTGACGGAGTGGCTCTCTTGATTAGAATTAGAACCCATGTATAATGTGCGCCGCTTCAGTTTTTATTTTAGAGGAACCTGCTTGGACAGCTTTTCGAACTGCTGCAAGTGAGGTGTGATCTTGGCGGTAATTCCTTTAAGATATTTGATAGTTGCTTGTCTTTGACGTTCTTTGGCGGCTGTATCTTCCGGGAACATGGAGTATTCCTTTTGGATGGAGCCATTTTGATAGCTTACAGAAAAAAGCTCTCCATTTTGCCACCTTTGGACTAAATTCTGATTACTGTGCAGGATGTTTAGCACTTCATTTCCATTTTTGTAAGTGAAGCTGTAATCTGGATCAGCGACAGCGTGGATTACTTTGTAGCCATTTTGTAATCCATTTTTCTGAAAGGCACCTACCTGGATCTCATTCGAACGTATCGTTCCGTCCATTTGAGTTACTTTTTCAGTCTGCGTACCCTTGCCGCTCATATTGTCATTGCTCCATGAACCGTTGTATACGACCTTATGGATTTGTCCGTCTGCATCGGTGTACTGATTGATATACTTTCCAGTACCGGAACGCTTACCATTCACAAAATCGCCTGAATACTGCTTGTTTTCACTCCATTTGATCGTACCGCGTCCGTTCGGCTGACCGTTCTCAAGCTCTCCGTAGTAAGTAGTCTGCCCGGATAGTTGCACCGTTTCCTTAATAGCAGACGCGCTCGCCGCAGGCACACTGGCAAACAGCGCTCCAGCTATCAGCGATACGGATATCATGACAGGCAGGGACAACGCCACACCTTTTTGCGAAAATTTTTGCATCATGATTTCTCCCCTCTCGAATTTTGTACTTGATGAAATATAGTTTAATATATATTGAGAATTATAGGAAATCACAAAGAGAATAACAGGTAATGAGGAGGAGCATACATGAACTTACCTGAACATGGGAGTGAGGATGTGTCGAGCATTCTTGCATTGGACTTAGAACAGGAGCCTGTCCAAACTATAAACGGTATCCATAAAGTGGAGCCTGATTCACATACGTACTGGCTGATTGACGTTGAATTCAGTGGGTTTACGATGTCGGATGAAGAGATTTTGCATGTGCATACCGGAACGGAACCTGGATTTTTCTGGCTGGATACACTCGCGGAGGATCGGTTTGCAGATTTGATTTTCAGTATGGATGTGGTACGAACTGTGCAGCCGCAAACTGTTTTTGAGGCGATGTGGAAAAGTGCTGAATATGCACGTACCAGACTTGGAGGAACGTTAGTGTATGAAAATGATTTGCCTTCTGTGCCGGAGCATTATCTCCAGCAGATTCAAGAATTGGAAGATAGATTAAGCCAGTTTGGCTTTACACCGGGTGAGGAAGTTGTGGCATTTCTTTTATAAAGGAGAGATTACATGTCGAACGGCTCTATCGAAAAGCTAAGAACGATTTTGAAACGTAATGCTACTATTTTTCATACAGGTGGACGCAGACCGTCCGATTCCATTGAACAGAAGCTGGATTGGTAAAGTTACAGCAGCTTTGCCGGACAAGGAACAACCGATCGATGCCCAGGGTCATGTTATGGCCCCCATTATGCAGTGCCATTTTCACTCATATGAGCCATTAAGGACGGAGAGAGAGTTCGTTTTAGGAGATTTGTACATGGGTTGAAGGAGAGGCAGTGATGAATAATTGGGAATCGGAAATCATTCAGGTCGATGATGAACATGCGATTTATTCGAAATATTTTCATTCGGTGAGGGAGCTGAGTAATGACTATATCTGGTATCACTTTGATCAGGTTCCTTTGCTGCGTCGGCATTTTTTCGTGACGGTATGCTTTAAGGATACAAGCCTAATTGTCGTGGAGATTTCGCTCCAGGGCGATGAATTTCCAATTTCGTGGGATAATGTGTCTGAGTAAGGGAGATGTGTTGTGGATAAAAAGGCAAAAAAATACTTATGAACACATTCTGGTCCTCCAGCGGCTGGAAGCAGGAGCGGGGATCTTTTTCGGGTGAGGATTTTGAATATGCCAAAAGTAAGGGCTTGATGTTCGATCCGATCACCATTACACATAACGAGATTATAAATAGGTTACATGAGCTGCACCAGCAAAAAGCTACAAAAGAACGAGTGCAGCAGCATTTTTGCATAGTCTTTCCACGAAAAAGGTTCATATACGAAGCGCCTTATCGAGCTGGGCATTAACCGCAAGGCTTCCTTTGCACACCTATGGTGAGCGGCCTGTCGTCCTGCCCAATTACAGTAGCTGTGGGGATTGTAATTTTAATAAAATGATGTCCGATAAGGAATACGTCAATGAAGATTTGAATGTACTGAATTTTGAACGAATCAAATGGGGCGGTATTCGTCTGAACCACCTTCTGTATTGCTGGATAGACCTTGAATTGTTCAGTCAAGAAGAGGATGTTCAGGTTTCCGATGAGGATCTGGCTATACTTCATAACATGCTCGAAGCTGTTCAGAACTGTGATGCTCAAAGCAGTGCACGTCAATTGGAAAAGCGCTGGAAGGATGTATTTCCAGCCAGCAAAAACGAGCGTGATGTAGTCATGGAGGTGTGGGGATATGCCGGACTGCTGGTCCCACAGGACACGCCTCGTAAACGACAGAACGGCAATCATGATTTTTATTCCGTAGCAGCTTGGCAAGGAGATGACGGATACTCACAAGAGGCGTTGGACTATTTCTTTGGTGCGTTTTTATAGAGGAAGTGAATCGTTTGTCACATCTTGATCATGACGGTTCCTCAAACAACAAACGTTCTTCTTCCCGACTATGAATGGCATTGACAACCAGAAGCGCGTGGAACTGCTGAAGAACTTCAGGCGTAAGCCCTTCTTCACGGATCCCCGCTTTGAGCTCTTTTACAATGATTCGGAGCAGATCATGATCCCGTGTAAGTTTTACGACAGCCTCCTGCAGTTCCGGTTTTTTCTCGACCATTTCCTGATAGAATCCTTCCTCTTCTGCATCAGCATGGCTGAGAATGCGGGTTTCCCAATATTCGATCAAGTGGTCGGCAGCCTGGCGTGCCACCTTGAATTCTTTTGCTTCGAGTAATTCCTCTACTTCTCTCGTCTTATCTAGAGCGCCAGATAGCCCGCCTTGATGAATGGCATGATGAGCATGCAGTTGACGTAAAGAAGGTCCTCCCATAACAGTTCATCCTTTCTTTGTTCCCTTTTTTAGTACAGTATAGCATAAGAAAATAGCGTTATTTTTCCGGTTAGGATTTTCCCCCCTAAGGAAAAGGGAACTCCCTAATTGGTTCGATTTCATATAATACTTAGAATGAAGTTAGAAGATAAAACTCAATCTTGGGGGAATGGATGATGAATCGATTAACCGAAATAACTGACATAAAAAAGATTGTGAAAAAAGGATCAAGGGTTTGGAGGGGATGAGCAGATACATACCCAATCAACATGGAGCCTGGGCCATGCTCATTCTTCCATTTTTATTTGGTTTAGCTGCTTCTCGAGGGGATCTCATTCATATACCCCTATTTGTGTGCTGGTTTTTTATCTACTTATTCAGTTTTCCTGTCCTCCAATGGATCAAAACAGGCAGCAGTGAAAGATACCGCAAACCCGCCGTTGTATACGGAGTGATATTACTTCCTTTGTTAATTTCACTGATATGGTTTGAGCCTGCCTTAATCTGGTATGGAGTTCTTCTATTGCTCTTTTTTATGGCTAATATTTATTTTGCAAAAACGAAAAATGAACGTGCTTTACTCAATGACATTGTTGCAATTCTACTCTTTTGTTCTTTTATATACCCCGTTATTTATATGGGGGGAGGAGAGGATTGGAGAGTAGCAACAGAGCTATTCTTGCTTTTGATGCTTTACTTTATCGGAACTGCTTTGTATGTCAAAACGATCATTCGTGAAAGAAAAAATATACGTTACCATTATGCTTCCATCATCTATCATTTGGTGATTTTGTTGTTTGCTACTTGGTTAAATTTACCTCTGTTTGTTCCTTTTTTGATTTTTTTGATACGGGCCATATGGCTTCCTAAACTCGGATTAAAGGCAAAACAAGTTGGCATGGCGGAAATTGGATTTTCAATGATGCTCTATGTTTTTGTGTTGTTTTTATACTTCTAAAAGGAGAGACATCAATGATATCTTTGAAAACGCCGCGTGATTATCATACAGATCCGTTTATAGTCATCTGGGAGGTTACACGAGCTTGTGCTTTAAAGTGCCTTCACTGTAGAGCGGAAGCTCAGTACAAACCTGATCCTCGCCAACTGACACTAGAAGAAGGTAAGAAGCTGATAGATCAAATCGCTGAAATGAATCATCCGTTGGTTGTATTCACAGGCGGAGATCCTTTAATGCGTCCTGATCTGTTTGAACTGGCTCAATATGCAATTGAAGAGAAAAATTTGTCGGTTTCAATGACCCCCAGTGCCACCCCTAAAGTGACACGAACAGCGGTAGAAAAAGCAAAGCAAGTTGGGTTATCGCGGTGGGCGTTTAGTCTGGACGGTTCATGTGCAGACATTCACGATCATTTTCGGGGTACAGCGGGTTCTTACGATACGACCATGCGAGGAATTGGTTATTTAAAGGAACTGAATATCCCTATTCAAGTGAACACTACGGTGTCCCGGTACAATCTTCATGATCTGGAGCAAATTGCAGAAAGGGTAAAGGAAATGCAGGCCGTGTTATGGAGTTTATTTTTCCTTGTTCCAACCGGACGTGGCATGGAGAAAGATATGATTACTCCTGATGAGCATGAAGCCGTAATGAAATGGTTGTATCAAATACAGCAACAGATGCCGTACGGTGTGAAGGCTACAGAAGCTCCTCACTACCGGAGGGTCGTACTGCAGGAAAAGCACAAAGCAGGTGAGAACAGTGTAGCAGACGGACAAAAGAGGGCAGATGTTTTAGGACGTGCTCCTAAAGGCGTAAATGATGGAGATGGATTTGTTTTTATTAGTCATATCGGCGAGGTATACCCGAGCGGTTTTCTGCCTCTTATGTGCGGGAATGTACGAAACGATAGCCTGGCAGATATTTATCGCAACTCTCCGATCATGATGAATCTTAGAGATAAGTCCCTACTTAAAGGTAAATGTGGAGTCTGTGAATTCAAGGCCGTCTGTGGGGGCTCTAGAGCAAGGGCTTTTGCAATAACAGGAGACTATTTGGAGAGTGACCCTTATTGCGCTTATATCCCCGGGGTTGGAGAGGAAAAGTGTTTTCATGAAAAAAAGTTCTAAAAAAGTCGTTATTCTCGGTGGAGGAATAAGCGGTTTAAGTGCTGCCTTTTATGTGAAAAAACTGGCTGAGGATAGGCAGCTTGAAGTGGAAATTACACTGGTGGAGAAAAGTGAACGTCTGGGAGGAAAGCTGCAAACCGTTCGCCAAAACGATTTTATGATCGAAAAAGGACCAGATGCTTTCTTGGCCAGAAAGACGGCAATATTGGATCTGACTATGGAGTTGGGGCTGGAAGCAGAGCTGGTATCGACAAACCCGAAAGCCAAATCTGCTTGCATTTTGCATAAGGGCAAACTTCATACGATGCCGATGGGCTTCATTCTGGGCATTCCAACAAAGCTCACTCCTTTCATTCGGACAGGGCTTATTTCTCCGCTGGGAAAAGCACGGGCAGCCCTGGATTTAATCATTCCAGCGAAGAAAGGTGATGCGGACGAATCTCTAGGTGATTTTATCAAGCGGCGTCTCGGCAAAGAAGTTCTGGATCAGATTACTGAACCTCTGCTGTCTGGAATTTACGCTGGGGATACACATTCCCTGAGCCTCATGTCAACCTTCCCTCAATTTAAACTAATGGAACAAAAGCATGGAAGTCTGATTAAGGGTATGTCTAAAGGGGCGGGAAGAAAGTCGGCTGTACAAGACAAACTGCCGGATATCGCTAAGAAAAGTATGTTTCTTTCTTATCGGCTAGGATTATCTACGATCGTGGAGCGACTAAAGGAAAGGCTGGATACCGTACGTTTTGTTATGGGGCAAGGTGTAGTTGAAGTAAGGAAAGAAAGCGGTTATCAGGTCATTTTAGAACATGGACAAAGAATAGATGCGGATGCGGTGATCTGCGCTATTCCAGCTTTTGGAGCGGCTACATTATTCTCCGGCGTTGCAAGCGCTAGCTGGTTACACAAGATTCACTATGTTTCCGTAGCCAATATTGCTCTTGCTTATAAAAACACAGATCTTAATCTTGCTTTTGAGGGAACGGGATTTTTAGTCCCCCGCAAAGAAGGCAAAAAGATTACGGCATGTACTTGGTCTTCGACGAAGTGGAGCCATACTGCTCCTGAAGGATATACGCTTTTACGGACCTATATCGGACATGCAGGTGCACAGGAGTGGATTCAGATGACAGACGATCAACTTGTGGATGCCGCGCGTAAAGATTTGAAAGATTTAATGGGCCTGGATGCGGAACCAGAATTCGCCGAAGTCAGTAGGTGTGATCGATCTATGCCGCAATATCCAATTGGACACAAAGAGCATATGGCGAAGATAAGGCAGGACTTCGCACAGGATTTACCGGGTGTTTTTCTATGTGGTGCCGGCTATGGGGGCGTTGGAATTCCAGATTGCATCGCTCAAGGGAAAGAAGCGGCTGAACAGTTGCTTTCTGATTTTTTATAATCAGGCTCTTTCCACTAGTGAAAGAGGGAACCCCCTGATTGGTTCAGCTTTAAGGGAGACGTAGAATGAAAGTTAAGTATAAAATCGAAGTAAGATGGAGGAATGGAAGATGAGCCAGTTAACGGAAGAAACATGGGTGGCGGACATTGTGAAAGCAGTACCCAAAACGGGAGATCTGTTCCGCAAACTGAGGATTGATTTCTGCTGTGGAGGGAAAATATCTCTCCGTGAAGCGGCAGCCAATCGAGGCCTCCACGCTGGTGAACTGCTGACGCAGATACATGAAGTGGAAGAAAAGCAGGCACAGCATAAGCAAATGCAACCTCCTTCACTCGAACCAAAAGAACTAATCGCCTATATACAAAATGAGTATCATACGAAGCTTCGGGAAGAACTATCGGCGTTAACGCCGTATGTAACCAAACTAACGCGGGTTCACGGCGAACGTTATCCGCATCTAAGTCGAGTTAATGAACTGTTCACCTTGCTTAAACAGGAATTATCGGAACATATTCAAAATGAGGAGGACCTTGTGTTTCCGATGATTGAAGCATTTTTAGAAGAATCAACAGTGGAACGAGCAGATGCGTTAAATCCAACTTTATCCAAGTTGCAAGACGAGCATCAAACGGTGGTGGAATTCCTGAAGGAAATGCGCTTGATCACAAACGGCTTTGAGCCGATGCAGGAAGCTTGTGGTACGCACCGTCTCGTATTGAAGCGGTTAGAAGACCTGGAAGCAGATATTTTTAATCATATTCTTCTTGAAAATTGTACACTGATCGAACGTACAAGACAGGCACAGCTAATAGCGAAACCCATTAATTGATGATGAATTAACATGAGGAGCCGAACCAATTGCAAAAATTAATTAAAAGTAGCACTGTTTTCGTTTTGGTTATTTCCATCATTTTATTATTATCAGGATGCGGTACGAAACAACAACTAGATTCAAATGTTGGCAGCGCGGGTCAGAACGGATCTTCCAACCAGACATCTTCGAAAACGGCTGAAACTATTGAGCTTACCATATCCGCAGCAGCAAGTTTAACGGATGCGCTCAAAGAAATTCAGCATTCATACGAATCAACCCATATAGGCATCAAATTGAATTTTAACTTCGGCGGCTCTGGTGCGCTGGAAAAACAAATTGAGCAAGGAGCGCCGTCGGATTTGTTTCTGTCCGCTTCGACCAAAAATATGAAGTCCCTTGTTGATCAGCAGTTAATAGATACGAAAAAACAAAAAACGTGGCTGACGAATGAATTGGTCGCGGTTATCCCTGCAGACGGGACGATGAACATCGCGAGTGTAACCGATTTAACAAAAAAAGAAGTGAAGAAAGTTGCGATCGGAATTCCTGAAAGTGTTCCTGCGGGCAACTACGCACAGGAAGCGCTGACGAAAGCGAAGCTTTGGGACACGTTACAGAGCAAGCTGGTTCAAGCGAAAGACGTTAGACAAGTGCTGCAATATGTGGAAACTGGGAATGCAGATGTCGGATTTGTATATAAAACAGATGCATTGACTTCACAAAAGGCAAAAATCGCCTTTGAAGTGGATCCCAAAACCTATTCACCTGTTGAGTATCCAATCGGGATTGTCAAAGCTTCAAAGCACATTCAAGAAGCCGAAGACTTTTATGCATACCTACAATCGCAAGAATCTCTGAATATTATGGCTAAGTATGGATTTACCATACCGAAGTGAACATGCAAGATATAGATTGGAATGAATATTGGTCTCCTATCCGATTATCGTTGCAGGTTGCACTGTTATCCAGCGTTCTGGTAATCATATTAGGCTTGCTTGTGGCATGGTCCATGTCGCGGTTAGGATTATTTAAAGGGAAAACGGTCGTTGAAACCGTGCTTATGCTGCCCTTGGTACTCCCACCGACGGTTGTTGGTTTTTTATTGCTCATATTACTTGGACGAAAAAGCGGGTTCGGACGTTTTGTAGAGCAATGGTTTGGAGAACCAATTGTATTCTCGTGGTGGGCAGGGGTTATAGCAGCGGTGGTAGTGGCTTTTCCTCTTGTCTATCGGACGCTGAGAATGGGATTGTCTTCTGTTGACCGGGACTTGGAAAACGCGGGACGTTCGATGGGTGCAAGTGAATGGCAGGTTTTCCGATATATCACCTTCCCTTTAATTTTCCCTTCTTTTAAAGCCGCCTTTATACTCGGTTTTGCCCGCGGTCTGGGCGAATTTGGTGCTACGCTGATGATTGCCGGAAATATTCCGGGTAAAACACAAACGATTCCGACGGCCATTTATATTGCGGTGGATTCTGGTCATCTTCCTATGGCCTGGGCCTGGACATGCTCTATCATACTCATTTCTTTTATCATGCTCCTGTTAACGGGCCAAAAGAACAATTAATCACTTCATATAAGCTTCCCTTTAGCAGAGGGAGGCTTTTTTGTATCTTTCCATAGAACGAGGGATTTCCTGTAGCGCTATAGGACATTCCCTAATGGGAACAGAGATGAATGAATTACATAATGAGAGTAAGCGAATGAACCTTCCCATGGAACTTGCGTTGGGATGATTCATTCTAAAAAGGAGTGTTGGTCATCGATGAAAAAAAAATACAACCTCAACTTTTTTAAACCGATCGAAAGCTATTCGGGAAATTGGTCAATCCTTGAGGAAAAAAATAGAGAATGGGAAAACGTGTACCGTCAGCGTTGGTCTCACGACAAAGTGGTTCGGACGACGCACGGAGTGAACTGCACCGGTTCCTGTAGTTGGAAGGTTTTTGTGAAAAACGGCATCATTACCTGGGAAAATCAACAGATCGATTATCCTTCCTGCGGTGTAGATATGCCAGAATTTGAACCGCGGGGATGCCCGCGTGGGGCTACATTTTCCTGGTATGAATACAGTCCATTACGCGTGAAATACCCCTATATGCGCGGTAAGTTATTGCGGCTTTGGTTAGCCGCCATTAAGGAGCATACGAATCCAGTAGACGCATGGGCAAGCATCGTAGAAGACCCTGAGAAAGCCAAGCTCTACAAATCAGCTCGCGGAAAAGGCGGTCATGTCCGTGTCGCTTGGGACGATGTCCTGCGTCTGATCTCGGCGCAGCTCATCTATACCATTCGTAAGTATGGTCCCGACCGCATCGCGGGCTTTACGCCAATCCCGGCGATGTCAATGATAAGCTACGCTTCAGGAGCCCGATTCATTTCGCTTCTCGGTGGACAGATGTTGAGTTTCTATGATTGGTATGCCGACCTTCCGCCTTCATCTCCTCAAATTTGGGGTGAGCAGACGGATGTACCGGAATCTTCTGATTGGTACAATGCGGGTTACCTGATCATGTGGGGATCGAACGTACCACTTACCCGGACGCCAGACGCTCATTTTATGACGGAAGTACGTTATAAGGGAACAAAAGTCGTATCAGTGGCTCCCGACTTGGCGGAGAATGTGAAGTTCGCTGACAACTGGCTTGCACCACATCCGGGTACAGATGCTGCCGTAGCCCAGGCTATGACGCATGTTATTCTCGATGAGTTCTACAAAGAGCGCCAAGAACCGATGTTCATTAACTATGCCAAACAATATACGGATATGCCGTTTATGATTCTGCTTGATCCACACGAAGGAGTCTGGAAAGGTGGACGTTTTCTACGGGCGAGTGACCTTGGGGATGTATCGCCGCATGCAGACTGGAAGCCAGTCATATATGACGAAGCGGCGGGGGAAATGCTGGTCCCGAACGGTACGATGGGACAGCGCTGGGAGCAGGATAAGAAATGGAACCTGATTCTGGAACGGGAAGATGGAACAAAGGTTGAGCCCGCGCTCACTGTGGAAGGTCATGGCGAGCAATGGGAAGAAGTCGTATTCCCTTACTTTGATAACGCCGGTAATGGAACGTTCAAACGTGTAATTCCAGCCAAAAAAGTACGCTTGGCAGATGGCTCGGAACGTTACGTAGCAACCGTGTACGATTTGATGATGAGCCAGTACGGTGTCGCACGCAATGACAGCCCTCATAACGCCAAGAATTATTACGACGAAGCTTCGCATTATACCCCTGCCTGGCAGGAGAAGATCACAGGTGTGAAGGCGTCAGTTGTGGTACAGATTGCTCGGGAATTTGCTCAAAATGCTATCGATACTAAAGGGCGCTCCATGATTATTATGGGTGCGGGTATCAATCACTGGTTCAATAGTGACACGATCTATCGATCCATCTTGAATCTGGTCGTGTTGACTGCTTCCCAAGGTGTAAACGGTGGAGGCTGGGCGCATTATGTTGGTCAAGAAAAGCTCCGCCCAATCGAAGGCTGGTCAACGATTGCCTTTGCAAAAGACTGGCAAGGGGCGGCTCGGCAGCAAAATGCGACATCATTTTTCTACTTTGCAACGGAGCAGTGGCGTTATGAAGAAAGTGGAACAGACAGCTTGAAGTCACCGATTGGCGGGGATGTTAGTTACACACATCCAGCAGACTACAACGTGCTCGCAGCGCGCCTGGGGTGGCTGCCTTCTTATCCACAGTTTAATAAAAACAGCCTGCTGTTCGCTGAAGAGGCGGCACAATTAGGCAAGAAGTCCAACGAGGACATCATTAATCATTCTGTAGAAGAGATTAAATCACGTAAGACACGCTTTGCTGTAGAAGATCCTGGGGCAGCCGAAAACTTCCCGCGTTCACTCTTTGTTTGGCGGTCAAATCTGATTTCCAGTTCGGCGAAGGGACAAGAGTATTTCATGAAACATTTACTCGGAGCATCCGATGCCCTGCTTGCTCGGCCGAATGAAGAACAGAAGCCTGAGGAAATCGTTTGGAGAGAAGATGTAGAAGGAAAGCTTGATCTGATGGTTGCACTTGATTTTCGGATGACAACGACCCCATTGTATGCGGACATCGTGCTTCCGGCTGCAACTTGGTACGAAAAAACAGACTTATCGTCAACAGACATGCATCCTTTCGTGCATCCGTTTAACCCGGCTGTTAATCCACTGTGGGAATCTCGCGCGGACTGGGATATTTACCGCCAGCTTTCTGAGGTCTTTTCGGATATGGCAAAAGAGTACCTACCAGGAATATATAAAGACCTTGTGACCGCACCGCTCTTACACGACAGTATAGGCGAGATTTCACAGTCGATGGGTCTTGTAAAGGATTGGACGAAGGGCGAGATTGAAGCAATTCCGGGTAAAACTATGCCGAATTTCAGTATTATTGAACGCGATTATACAAAAATTCATGATAAATTCATCTCACTCGGTCCGAATTTGATTACCGGCAAAGCAGGTGCACATGGCGTCAGCTTCTCCGTGGCGGACGAATATGAGGAAATGAAAAAGTTGAATGGAGTTTATTATGATGAGTCCATTAAAGACGGGCTACCGAAAATTCAGACAGCTCGCCAAGTGGCCAATGCAATTCTTCACCTTTCATCCGCGACTAATGGACGGGTTTCGCAAAAGGCTTATGAGCGGGCAGAAGAGCTTCACGGTGTGGAACTCAAAGATATCTCGGCCGATCGGGCAGCGGAAAGAATCACCTTCCAAAGTATCACGGCACAGCCGCGTGAAGTTATACCGACACCGGTATTCACTGGATCGAATAAGAAGGGACGCCGCTATTCACCATTTACAACGAATATTGAACGTCTCGTTCCGTTTCGTACTTTGACGGGAAGACAGCATTTTTATATTGATCATGAGATTTTCCAACAATTTGGGGAATCATTGCCAATCTACAAACCGACGCTGCCGCCAATGGTGTTTGGCCCTCGCGACCGGGAAATAAAAGGCGGGCAAGATTCACTTGTGCTCCGTTATCTGACACCGCATGGTAAATGGAATATTCACTCCACCTATCAGGATAACCAGCATATGCTTACATTGTTTCGTGGAGGTCCTACGGTGTGGATCAACAACGAAGATGCAGAGGAACACGATCTTGCCGACAATGACTGGGTAGAGGTATACAACCGTAACGGCGTTGTAACTGCCCGGGCGGTTGTCAGCCACCGGATGCCAAGAGGAACGATGTTCATGTACCATGCTCAGGATAAGCACATTCAAGTGCCAGGCTCTGAAATCACGGATACACGCGGTGGTAGTCATAACGCTCCGACAAGAATTCATCTAAAACCAACTCAGATGGTCGGTGGATATGCTCAGCTTAGTTATGGATTTAACTATTATGGTCCGATCGGCAACCAGCGTGATGTGTACGTTGCGGTACGTAAAATGAAGGAGGTTAACTGGCTTGAAGATTAAAGCTCAAATTGCCATGGTCATGAACCTGGATAAATGTATTGGCTGCCATACGTGCAGCGTGACATGTAAAACAACCTGGACGAACCGCAAAGGTGCGGAATATATGTGGTTTAACAATGTGGAAACCAAACCGGGTATCGGTTATCCGAAGCGCTGGGAAGATCAGGAATTATATAAAGGGGGCTGGCAGCTCCGCAAAGGGAAACTGGAACTGAAGTCAGGCAACAAGCTGTCCAAGATAGCACTGGGTAAGATTTTTTACAATCCAGACATGCCGGAAATGAAAGATTATTATGAGCCCTGGACTTATAATTACGAGCAACTGACCAACGCTGGCGAACAGAAGCATTCACCTGTGGCACGCGCGCATTCTGCGGTAACGGGTGAAAAAATGGATTTGGAATGGGGTCCAAACTGGGAAGATGATCTGGCGGGTGCGCATGTAACTGGTCCGCTTGATCCAAATATTCAGAAAATCGAAGAAGAGATTAAATTTAACTTTGAGAAGTCGTTCATGGTTTATCTCCCACGGCTTTGCGAACATTGCCTAAATCCAAGCTGTGTCGCGTCATGTCCTTCGGGCGCCATGTACAAACGGGATGAGGACGGAATCGTGCTCGTGGATCAGGAAGCTTGTCGCGGCTGGCGGTATTGCATGACGGGCTGTCCATACAAAAAGGTGTACTTTAACTGGCAGACGAACAAAGCAGAAAAATGTACCTTCTGTTTCCCGCGTGTGGAAGCTGGTCTGCCGACAGTCTGCTCCGAGACATGTACAGGACGAATTCGCTATCTCGGCGTTATGCTGTATGACGCGGATCGGGTGCTTGAGGCCGCTTCTACGCAGGATGAGAAAGAACTTTATAAAGCGCAGTGCGACCTGTTCATGGATCCAAGTGATCCGGCAGTGATTGCTCAAGCGAGAAAAGACGGCATCTCGGAGGACTGGATTGAAGCAGCGCAGAACTCGCCGGTCTACAAGCTTGCTATTGAGCACAAGCTGGCATTCCCGCTTCATCCGGAATATCGCACATTACCTATGGTGTGGTATGTGCCACCACTTAGTCCGATTATGAATTACTTTGAAGGGAAAGACTCGATTGAGAATCCCGATATGATCTTTCCGGCTATCGAAGAGATGCGTACCCCCATTCAGTACCTTGCCAATATGCTAACGGCGGGCGACACGCAAACCGTGAAGGAATCCTTGCAACGAATGGCTATGATGCGCTCCTATATGCGTGCCCAGTCCACAGGACAATCTTTCGATGAAAGCCGTCTTGAGCGCATCGGTATGACACCGCGGCAGACTGAGCAGATGTATCGACTTCTGGCGATTGCCAAGTATGAGGATCGTTTCGTCATTCCGACATCGCATAAAGAAGGATATTCGAATCCGTACCGGGCTCAAGGATCTGCGGGTTACGGCGATACCATGGGAAACATGGGTTCAGGCTCTGGATGTGACGGCTGTAGTATGGCAAGTTCAATGGGCATGGAAGAGCCTTTGAAAACTGGAAAAGAAATGTATGAAGAAAACTTCTACGGGGGTATTTGGCGTGATTAATGTAGCGAAGCTGTATGAATGCAAGCCATCATTCGGGTTTTTCGCCCAGCAACTCATGTACCCAGAAAAGCTGGATTTTCATCCGGCTTTTCTGGAAGCATCGTTTGATCCGAACCATCCGGCATATGCGTATGCGAACACCTTCTGGTCCCTTATGCAAGGGTTCAGTATGGAAGAGATTCAGGAAATGTATACAGAAACCTTTGATTTTCAAAAAAATTGTGCACTATATATGACTTACTTTAAATTCGAAGATGCAAAAGAACGGGGACAAATGTTGGTCAAGTTAAAGGTGCTATATGAGATGTACGGTCTTGAAATGCCAGATGGAGAGCTGCCAGATTACCTTCCGCTCATGTGTGAATTTCTGTATGCCGCCGAATGGTCGCAAGATCCGAAGACGACAGAAAACTTCCGCATGCCAATCGCGATCTTGGAAGACGGCACATATCATTTGCTTAAAGCACTGGAAAAAATGGAAAGCCCGTATTTTCATCTGGTGAAGGGACTGCGCGAAACGCTTAAAGCTTGCGTAGAACAGGAGGCAGCCGCGCAATGATGATGCTAGAGCAGTTTTTATGGGTCATTTTCCCTTATATGTGCGTGGTCGTCTTTATTGTAGGGCATATTTTCCGCTATAGAAACGACCAGTTCAATTGGACAGCAAAATCAAGTGAGTTTATTGAAAAAAAACAATTGATGATCGGAAGTCTCTTATTCCACCTGGGTATTATCCCGGTTATTATGGGTCATGTATCCGGTCTGGGCATACCAAAAACCTGGATGCATGCACTGGGTGTAAACGATCATCTGTATCATATTGGCGCAGTTTATGTTGGTGGAATATTTGGAGCGATGACGTTCCTCGGTATGTTGATTCTTACCTCTCGTCGTTTTACAATACGCAGTGTACGCCGTTTAAGTACAGCGTCTGATTTGATTGTAAACGTATTGCTTTTGGCCATTGTATGCATGGGGATGTTCGCGACTCTCGTGACGAATGCGGTACAGCCGGAATTCGATTATCGGGAGACGATCTCGATCTGGTTCCGCGGTTTATTCATATTCCGTGTTGACCCGACACTGATGAGAGATGTACCAATGTCTTTCAGGCTTCATATACTTATGGGCTTTGCGATTTTTGCATTCTGGCCGTTTACCCGGCTTGTACATGTGTGGAGTGTTCCGTTGAATTATGTGCGCAGAAGTTATATCCTTTACAGAAGACATAAATCGAATTAGGAAAGCGGGCTCTGCCTTCTTTCCTAATTCTATTAGGAGAGAGCGATGAATAATAGGATGGATTATCAAAGGGAGCTTGAGCGAATACGCGAACATTTCGGTTATGATTTCATGGCGCTTGCTCTGGTTGAACCGGCCGAATATCAATACGTAATTAAATGGAAAAATGCAGCCGGTAATTTAAATGATCGCTTTAAGCGGATTGTGCTGCAATCCGGTAAGGGCATAGCAGGAATCGTGTTTAAAACCGGGAAATCCGTTTTCATTCCATCTGTTTATCAATATGTGGGGGCAGACAACCTGTTTAACTATCCGATCGTTCAATCCGAGAAGCTCAAGAGTCTCGGGGCTGTTCCCCTATGGAATGATGCTCGCGTCGCGGGCGTACTGCTTGGTGGATTTCGGGAAGAACAGCTGATGACCGAAGCCATGATGCGTGATTTGGAAGCCTTGGCGCATAGGGGAATTGGAGAGTTGAACGGGAAGGAAGTGATGTGAATTGACATTGTCTGTAGGGACTGGCTCTTTGAGTGCGCTAATGGTGAAGTTGTTTGAGAACAGTACGGAAGCCATTTTCTTTTTTGATAGACAAGGGAATACCCTAGCCATGAACCCGGCAGCTGAGGAGATTGTGGGCGATGACGTCCTCATTCAACTCTATGAAGGGAAGGACAGAGCTTTATGTGGAACATGCAGGGGCTATACAAGCGAAACGGAGCCCCGCACCTGCCTTGACTGTTATTTCAATATGCCAGAATCCAAGGATTTCGCTTCTTTTCAGGTGTATCTGGAAACGAAGAGCAACGGAATGGTTCCCTATGCCGCTTCTTTTCACACAGTTGATTCTGAACATGGAACACGGGTGTTGATGTTGAGAGACTTGACTCCGCAATTTCAGACGCAGGAAAAATTGTATCAAAACAAAATGATGAAGCATGTCATTGAAGCGCAGGAAAATGAGCGTAAACGGCTTTCCAGGGAACTGCACGACAGCGTCGCCCAGGAATTGATGAGCGCGGTTGTTGAACTACGGGTGTTAAAATACATGACGAATGATGAACAGCTCATCAAAAACATGAAGCAGACCGAAGCATCCATGACGCGATTGCTGGATGATATCCGCAACCTGTCTGTGGAACTACGCCCCGCCACACTTGATGATTTTGGGCTTGAAGCGGCATTTCGTTCTCACTTTAAGAGGGTTGAACAAAGCTTTGGTCTTGTAGTTGAATTTGTGTCGGATCTTCCCCAAAAGCGATATGGAAGTGAAAAGGAAACGGTCATTTACCGTGTCTGCCAAGAGGCTGTTCTCAATGCCTTGAAGTATGCCCAGGTAGACATGGTTAAAGTTTCTTTGACTGAGCACGATCATACGCTTCGTTTGACTGTAGAGGACGATGGAATTGGCTTTGAAAAGGGGAGCAATCCTATTGGAACGGGATTAGGTTTATATGGCATGCAGGAGCGAGCAGAGCTGGTAGGCGGAAGTTTTGGCGTCCTTTCAAATGTTGGTCAGGGAACCAAAGTCTTTTTACAAATTCCGATTGGCCAAGAGGAGGAATAGAGACTTGATCAAAATTGTGTTAGCGGATGACCATGCTATTGTGCGAAGCGGATTTTCCATGATTTTGAACTTCCAATCGGATATGGAGGTTGTCGGAACGGCTGCGGATGGCATTGAAGCGTATACGATGGTAGCTAAATATCGTCCGGATATTCTAATCATGGACCTCAGCATGCCCCCAGGCGAAAGTGGATTGATCGCCACAGGCAAGATTAAAGAGGACCACCCTGATACTAAAATTCTGATTCTGACCATGCATGACGATGAAGAATATCTTTTTCATATTTTAAAGAATGGTGCTTCAGGATACGTTTTGAAAAATGCTCCAGATGAGGAGCTATTGCTTGCTATACGAACCATTCATGGGGGTGGGACTTATATCCATCCTAAAATGGCCACCTCTCTCGTTCGTGAGTTCATCAAAAAAGATACGACGTCACAATCAGAAGATCCGTATGAGATCCTGTCCAAGCGGGAACTGGAGATTCTGCCTCTGGTCGCAAAAGGTTACGGTAACAAGGAAGTTGCGGAAAAGCTGTTCATCTCTGTCAAGACGGTGGAAGCGAACAAAGCGAAAATCATGGAAAAATTGAATTTAAGAAGCCGGCCTGAATTGGTCCAATATGCATTAAAGAAAAAAATGCTGGATTTTTAGCCGATGAATGGAGGAAATCCGCGTGCTGGAAAATGAGAAACTGCGCTTTTCCAAACCTGCCATGCGTATTCTTGAAAATGAGCATCGATATCTAACATATCTGATGGATGAATGGCATGCCATTGTATTGTGGTTTGAGCAGCACAGAATACTAGATTTGGAAGAAGGCCGCAAGCAACTGGAAAAACTGAGAATGCAGATTATCGATTTTAGGGTACCCCTCAAGAAACATACCGAAAAGGAAGAAGAACACTTCTTTTCTCTGTTAGGAGCCTACATTGGTTTTGAACAGGGACCGCTCGTCGGTATACAGGAGGAGCACCGTGAAATAGAAGGCTATATCGATCATTTTCTTTATCAAACGAAGGGCGATCTGAGTTTGCTCACGCTTGATGAAATTCAGGAGGCGACCAAGAACGCGGGAGAGGCCTTCGAAGTCCTGACTGTACATTTTATAAAAGAAGAAACCGTACTTTTTCCTATGGCAGAGCAACAGATCAATCGGAATGATCTGACCAAGTTATGTGACAAATTAAATACGCTTATCTCTTGAACTGACCAAGCCGCTTCCTATAGAAGCGGCTTTTTTATATTTTCAGGGAGTCCCCTGCCAGGTAAAGGGGAGTCCCCTATATTCGAACTGATCGGCTAGCGGCTACAATGGGGACAGAAAATTCAAAACAATAATTCGACAGAAAAAACGTTGAAAAGGTGAGTTAAATGATTAGAAAAATGCAGTTGCCGTTACAAACATTGAACTTGATTCTTGGATTCATGGTATGGGTTATCATTTCTTCTCTTATGCCGTTCATTACGGAGGATATTGCTATTCCACCCGGAAAATTGGCCATGGTCACGGCGATTCCGGTCGTACTTGGTTCGATTCTGCGCATTCCGCTTGGTTATTATGCCAACATCTTCGGAGCAAGAATCGTTTTTCTCGTTAGCTTTATTTTGCTTCTGTTTCCCGTCTACTATATCAGTGAAGCTTCTACGATGATGGATTTAATTATCGGTGGCTTGTTCCTTGGGATTGGAGGAGCTGTGTTCTCGGTTGGGGTGACTTCGCTGCCGAAGTATTACCCAAAGGAAAAGCATGGGTTTGTAAATGGGATGTATGGTATAGGAAATTTGGGAACAGCCATCACTACCTTCTCGGCCCCTATTGTGGCTACCCAAATTGGCTGGGCCCCTACAGTGAAGCTGTATCTCATTCTGCTGCTTGTTTTTATCGTTTTGAATTTTCTCTTAGGGGACCGTCATGAAGCTAAAGTAAAGACGCCCATTATGGAACAAATTAAAGGAGTTTACAAAAATGAGAAGCTTTGGTTTTTCTCGCTCTTTTATTTTATTACATTTGGCTCATTTGTAGCGTTCACGGTGTACTTGCCGAATTTCCTGGTATCAAATTTTGAACTGACCAAAGTGGATGCAGGGATGCGTACAGCAGGCTTCATTGCGATTGCTACTTTCTTCCGTCCCATCGGTGGCTGGCTGGCGGATCGGTTTCAGCCTCTGTTCCTGCTGGTAGGCACGTTCTCTGTTTATACGGTCGCTGCGATTCTTTTGGCTTTTTCACCAGGGATCACCCTTTATGCAGTAGGCTGCTTGGCGATCGCTGTATGTGCTGGAGTGGGGAACGGCGTCATTTTCAAGCTAGTTCCATTTTATTTTAATAAACAAGCAGGTATAGTTAACGGAATTGTATCCATGATGGGCGGTCTCGGTGGCTTTTTCCCTCCGATCTTGTTGTCGACGATTCATGCCGTTACTGGCCATTATTCCATTGGATTCATGCTACTCTCCCAAGTGGCGCTGGCTAGCCTGATCCTCGTCATATGGCTGTATTATCAAGGGACACAATCTAATGAATGAGCGTTATTCCAGACAAATCTTATTTAGACCTATTGGTGGCGAAGGGCAGCGTAATCTATCCGCTGCTGTCGTCACCATTATTGGTTGCGGGGCACTGGGTTCCGCCATTGCCGAAACACTGGTAAGAGCGGGCGTTGGGGAGCTTCATCTTGTTGACAGGGATTATGTAGAGATGTCGAATCTGCAACGTCAGCAACTGTTCACGGAGCAGGACGCCGCGGAAATGCAGCCTAAGGTTATGGCAGCCGAAAAAAGGCTGAAAGCCATACGAGAAGACGTGCGGTTGTACACATATCTCGATAATTTGGATGCCGAGCTTGTTCAAGAACTTGCTAGCAAAAGTATATTGCTGATGGATGCTACGGACAATTTCGAAACTCGTCTGCTTATCAACGATGCTGCACTGAAGGCAGGAATTCCATGGATTTACGGAGCCTGTGTTGGAAGCACAGGCGTTGTTTTTCCATTCGTGCCGGGCGAGTCTGCTTGTTTACGCTGCCTTCTGCCATCGCTGCCTGCGATCAATCAGACCTGCGATACGGCTGGAATCATCTCGCCTGCAGTCCAGGTGACAGCCGCCCTCCAATGTGCAGAAGCCATGAAGTGGCTGAGCGGCAGACATGATAAGATGCGCCGCAAGGTTCATCTATTTGATCTATGGGAGAACACGCAGATGGACATAGGGATTTCCCGCATCCGTAACCAAGATTGTCCAACCTGTGGAGAATATCCTACGTTTCCTGCACTGACGGCATCACGTCGCTCGGCGTATGCTGCTCTGTGCGGACGGGATGTGGTACAGGTTCTTCCAGACCCCCATCGTCCGATCACGCTCGATGATGCAGAGAAAATGGGCAGGCTTATAGCAGATAGCGTAAAAAGAACTCCTTATTTCGTTGAATTTTATGCTTTTAAGCATCGAATGATTTTATTCAAAAACGGAAGGCTTCTCATACACGGTGTACGAAGTGTTGCCAACGGTCAAAAACTATATCATCAGCTGTTCGGTTAAATGAGATGTAGATACAAAAGGCAGAAATATTTATAAGAGTCTGTCACCGGAGAGTGGCTTGTCCGGTGGCTGGAAGGTGGATAAGATGAGTGTATTTGAAATCGTGACGGAGCCCATTATCCCGCAGGCTTATGCGGATTATGTCCTAAGGCCGGAAGCAGGAGCGGTGACTGTTTTTACAGGGCACGTACGAGAATGGACTCAAGGCGTACGGACCTTATACCTTGCTTATGAGGCCTATGTCCCTATGTCCCAAAAAAAACTCACAGAGATTGGTCGCGAAATCGAACAGAAATGGGAAGGGACACGAGTAGCAATCGCGCACCGCATTGGCGAGCTTCAAATCGGTGATATCGCCGTTGTCATTGCCGTTTCTTCACCTCACCGTTCGGATGCCTATGAGGCGAATGAATACGCTATCGAACGAATCAAAGAAATAGTTCCTATTTGGAAACGAGAGATTTGGGAAGATGGAACGCAGTGGGTCGGAGATCAAAAGAAAAAGCCGGGGGAGATCAGTCATGATTAAGCTGTACTACTTTGCGGGACTCCGTGAGGTGACGGGGAGAACAGAAGAATTGGCAGATTTGGCGGGCCAAACGGTAGGCGATTTATCCAATTGGATAACAGATCAATATCCAGATATGCCGATCAAGTCTGTGCGAATTGCGATAAACGAGGAGTATGCGTTGTCTACGGATGTATTACAGGATGGAGACATTGCAGCCTTCATTCCCCCAGTCAGCGGCGGCTAATGATAATGATGCTAAACAACTAGAAAGGAGGGGGCGTATGAATTTTCATCCACTGAAAGACAAGTTGCAGCGACCGATTCGTGACCTGCGTATATCGGTTACGGACCGCTGCAATTTTCGCTGTTCCTATTGCATGCCCAAAGAAATTTTCGGTGACGATTACGCCTTTCTTCCCCAAAATGAATGTCTGTCGTTTGAAGAGATTCACCGGCTGACGAAGCTCTTTGTATCCCTGGGTGTAAAAAAGATCCGACTCACGGGCGGCGAACCATTAATGCGCAGGAATCTACCTGACCTGGTCTCCCAAATCCTGTCCATTGACGGAGTGGAAGATGTCGGCTTGACCACCAACGGTGTGCTGCTAGGACAGCAGGCTAAGCCCCTCTATGACGCGGGGCTACGACGGCTTAACGTCAGTCTGGACGCTCTGGACCCCGAGCTGTTTGGGCGGTTGAATGGGCGGGGGATTAAGCCTGATGTTATTTTGAAGCAGATCGAATATGCAAGAGAAATCGGCTTTGAAATCAAGGTCAATATGGTAGTTCAAAAAGGCGTTAATGACTCGGAGATTTTGCCGATGGCCGCTTATTTTAAGGAGCAGGGAATAACCCTTCGCTTTATCGAGTTTATGGATGTAGGTAATGACAACGGATGGAGCTTCAAAAAGGTACTAACCAAAAAAGAAATCGTTGAACGACTTAAGAATGCGTACGAGCTGGAGCCGATGGATCGGGATTACTTTGGAGAAGTGGCAAAGCGTTACCGTTATAAAGACAGCGATGCACAGATTGGTTTTATTACTTCGGTTTCTGAATCGTTTTGTTCGTCTTGCACACGTGCCCGCTTATCGTGCGATGGCAAGTTTTATACATGTTTGTTTGCTTCAGGAGGATTTGATTTACGTCAGATGCTTCGTAATGGAGCGAATGACCAGGAATTACTCGATGTGATTACTTCAGTATGGGAACAACGCACAGACCGGTATTCCGATGAACGTACGGAGCAGACAGCCAACAACAAAAAAAAGATTAGCATGTCCTACATTGGCGGCTGACATTTTATACCATGAGAGTGTGCTGTATTTGATGTGGTTGCTCCAAAAAAGAAAGCGCAAACATTTTAGTTGGCAAAACTTAAAAACGATGTTATTATGATCTTGGGATTGTTACTGAAAAGGCAAAACCCGAGGCATGGAATTAGATTTCCATGTGTTGGGTTTTGCCTTTTCTTTTTTAGAATACAAGCTTTACGATATCCTGCATGATATGAATATCTGGCCCAGCTATAATTGCAGAAAGGTGAGTGATATAAAGCCTTACAAGTGCTGAACAACAAAGATGATGACGTCGACCAACGAATCGACATCCGAAAAATGATGTCATAGGACGTGGTTAACCGACTATATTCATTTTCAAAACGGAATATCAGATCGGTTTGGGAGCACTCAAGATCATTCAGGGAAAACGTAAGGCTTTGTCCCTTATTATGAATGCGTTTTCATAATAGAAGTTGTAAATCAATGCATTTGAATTTGATTTACGACGAAGGTTTGATCGGCTATTACCGTCTTGTGACCTATCTGAAATTTCGCCCAGCATCTAAATCCTTTTTTAAATTTGATGGGATAAGGGGGGCAGTTAGATGATCATAACGAAGATATTTAATAACAACGCCATAATAGCCAAAGATTCAAAAAGGGATGAATTTGTTGTTATGGGTCGTGGTATTGCATTCAAAAAGAGTGCGGGCGAACAAGTAGAAGAGCATCTAATTGAAAAGGTCTTTGTGCTTAAACATAAAGATGCTTCAGAAAAATTCAAGTTATTGTTAGAGGATGTTCCATCAGAATATGTTTCGTTATGCTATGACATCATTGAATATGGAAAAAGCATATTAGAAGCACAATTGAGCGATTATATATATGTTTCACTTACGGATCACATGAACAATGCATTTAAAATGTTTGATGAAGGGTTTAAAAATACAAATCCATTAATTTGGGAGATTAAAAAATTTTATCCCAAAGAATTTGGGGTTGGATTAAAAGCACTGGAGTTCATTGAAGACGAAACAGGCAAACGCTTGTCAGAAGATGAAGCAGGTAATATAGCCCTTCATTTAATAAATGCTCAAGTAAACAGCTCCTACAATAAGGTAGCAGATGTTGCTCAGCAAACTCAAAAAATACAGGATATCTTAAATATTATTAAATACTCTTATAATAACACCATAGATGAACACTCAATCAGTTATGAGCGATTTATTACACATTTAAGATTCTTCTTTCAGCGATTAAATAAAAAAGAAAAAACAGAACTGGAAGACGATTTTTTGTGGAGGCAAGTGAAAGCCAAGTATAAAAAGGCTTACGGCTGTATGCTGAAGATCGAAAAATACTTGAACACGGCATTGTCAGATGAGGAAAAGCTGTATATAACGATTCATATTCAGCGTTTGACCCAAAGGCAAAATTAAATAATTCTTGGATTGTTACTGGTAAAGCAGGCGAAACCAACCTAGATCGAATTTGATCTATTTGGTTTCGCCTTTTTTATAAATACCATTATTTTGAATAGTTCAATTCCCTCGAAGGCACAATATATAGGCAGTCTATAATATTGCTGAAAACGCTCTCGGGATGGATGCAAAATGCCAAATACAAATAAAGGGGAAGTTACAATGAAGTATGAGACATTAGCAAAAGACATTATTAAAAATGTCGGCGGCAAAGAAAATGTGAATAGTCTAACTCATTGTGTAACACGTTTGCGTTTCAAACTAAAAGATGAAAGCAAGGCTAATACAGAGGTTTTGAAAAACATGGATGGTGTTGTTACAGTAGTAAAAAGTGGCGGACAATATCAGGTTGTTATAGGTAACCATGTACCGGAGGTTTACGCTGAAGTTATTGCTTTAGGCGGTTTCCAGGAAGCGTCTTCAGAAGAGGTATCAGATGAAAAAGTGAGTTTGTTCAATAGATTCATTGATACGATTTCAGGTGTATTTACACCAACGCTTGGTGTCCTGAGTGCCACAGGTATGATTAAGGGCTTCACTGCCTTATTTGTAGCTTTGGGCTTGCTGACCACAACATCAGGTACCTATCAAATTCTCAATGCTTTAGGTGATTGTTTGTTCTACTTCTTTCCTATTTTCCTGGGGTATACGTCGGCCAAAAAGTTCAATGCCAACATTTTTATAGGTATGGCCATAGGGGCATCTCTTGTTTATCCGACATTTAGCACGATAACAGCCTCGGGCAAACCGCTGTACACTTTATTTAGCGGAACCATATTTGAATCGCCTGTGTATATAACATTTTTGGGTATTCCGGTCATTCTGATGAGCTATGCGTCAACCGTTCTTCCGATTATCATATCCACCTATGTAGGCTCAAAAATAGAAAACTTCTTTAAAAAGGTCATCCCTAGCGTAGTGAGAACATTTTTGGTTCCGTTTTTCACCTTGTTAGTTATTGTTCCATTAGCACTGATCGCAATTGGACCTCTCTCAACTTGGGCTGGTCAGCTGCTTGGCGCAGGCACTCTCTTTGTGTATAACTTAAGTCCAATTATTGAAGGTATACTCATGGGTGCTTTCTGGCAAGTGTTTGTTATCTTTGGATTACATTGGGGACTTGTTCCGATCGCACTTAACAATTTGGCAGTGCTCAAATTCGACCCGATCCTTGCTGCGACGCTTGGAGCTTCCTTTGCTCAGACGGGTGTCGTGCTGGCAATTTTGTTTAAAACCAAAAATGCAAAGCTGAGATCACTTTCCATTCCAGCTGTCATCTCGGGGATTTTTGGTGTTACAGAACCAGCGATTTACGGGATTACATTACCACGCAAGAAACCATTTATTTTAAGCTGTATAGCGGCTGCAGTAGGCGGCGGCATTATAGGAATGATGGGAACGAAAGGGTATATCCTCGGTGGATTGGGTGTTTTCGCCATTCCGAGCTATATCAGCCCGGCAGGAATAGACAGCGGATTTTATGGAGCTATTATTGGAATCTTGGTAAGCTTTGTATTAGGATTCTTGCTTATGTTCTTTAGCGGATTTAAAGATGATGAAGTGAAAGAAGCGAATAAGGAAGACATCACAACAGGAGGAGCTAAAGGAGAAATTTTAGTCAAACAAGAGACTGTGATGAGTCCATTAAAAGGCGAAGTGAAGCCTTTATCTGAAGTAACAGACGAAGCCTTTTCGACAGGTGCTCTGGGTAAAGGGATTGCCATTGAGCCTTCCGAAGGCAAGGTCGTTTCACCTGTAGACGGCGTATTAACATCATTATTTTCGTCAGGTCATGCGATTGGAATTACCAGTGATCACGGTGTTGAAGTCCTTATCCATGTAGGCAAGGATACGGTCAAATTAAAAGGCAAACATTTTTATCCTAAAGTAAAACAGGGGGATGCTGTTAAAAAAGGTCAGCTGCTCATGGAGTTTGATATGGAAGCGATAAAAGAGGCTGGCTATGTTCTGACCACACCTGTAATCGTTGCCAATACTGCGAATTACCTGGATGTCATTGAAACAGAGAAGAAGTCGATTGAGTATCAAGAGGATTTATTGACCGTCGTAGTCTAATCTTAATTAAATGTTAAGGAGGAATTAAACAATGAAAAACACAACTAATTTGGAGTTTCCGCAAGGATTTTTATGGGGAGGGGCTACGGCTGCTAACCAATTTGAAGGTGGATATAACGAAGACGGTAAGGGATTGAGCACCGCCGATGTAATTACAGCTGGGACACATACGACTTCCCGAAGAATTACACCTGTATTGGAAGCAGGAATGAACTATCCAAGTCACGGGGCTATTGATTTCTTCCATCACTATAAAGAGGATATCCGATTATTTGCAGAAATGGGTTTCAAGGTCTTTAGAATGTCCATTGCCTGGTCAAGAATATTTCCTAACGGAGATGATGCAGAGCCGAATGAGCAAGGCTTACAGTTCTATGATCGTGTATTTGCAGAATTGAAAAAGTATAATATCGAGCCTTTGGTTACGATCTCACATTACGAAGCGCCGTTTAATCTAACTCAAAAATATAATGGCTGGTCTGACCGCAGAGTGGTAGATTTTTATGTGAGATATTGTGAAGTGCTTTTTAACAGATATCAAGATGTCGTAAAATACTGGTTGACCTTTAATGAAATCAATATTTTAACCTTGTCTTTTGGTGCGTTCATGGCTGGAGCCATGATGCCGGAGGGGAATGGAGAGCTTGCCCATGCTACAGTGAAGGATGAGCAGGTTCTGTATCAAGCTTTGCACCATCAATTTATTGCCAGCGCAAAGGCAGTAAAGCTGGGGCATGAAATCAACAAGGACTTTAAAATCGGCTGTATGATTGCTTATATGTGTTCGTATCCACTTACATGTCATCCTGATGATTTACTGCTGGCCCAACAAAAGGATAACTTGAGCAACTTCCTGTGTTCAGATGTTCAAGTAAGAGGAGCCTATCCCGGATTTGCCAAGCGATATTTTAAAGAAAATAATATTGATATCGCCATGCAAGAAAATGATGAGAATATCCTTAAAGAAGGCTGTGTGGATTTCTATACCTTCAGTTATTATTCATCTACTTGTGTCAGTGCCGATCCCAACCAGGAGAAGGTGGGAGGGAATTTATCCATGGGATTAAAGAATCCTCATTTGAAAGCAAGTGCTTGGGACTGGCAGATCGATCCACAGGGATTAAGATGGTCCCTCAATAACATTTATAACCGATATGAAATCCCATTAATGGTTGTTGAAAATGGTCTCGGTGCCGTAGATACAGTGGAAGAAGACGGTTCAATTAACGATGATTATCGAATTGACTATCTGAAACAACACATTGAGCAAATGAAAGAAGCGATTGCTGATGGGGTAGACTTGATAGGCTATACTCCGTGGGGATGTATTGATCTGGTAAGTGCAGGAACCGGTGAAATGAAAAAGCGTTATGGCTTCATTTACGTCGATAAGGATAATGAAGGCAAAGGGACACTTGCCAGATCCAGAAAGAAGAGCTTTTATTGGTATAAGAATGTGATCGAAACCAATGGAGAGCAGTTGGATTAAATCTTAGTGCCTGTTTCATAAAAGTCATACCGTCAGCGCGTGCCAATTTTAATCGGTACGCGCTGCTTGAATTTACATTATGAAACGAAAACAATATCTTAAATGGATATGTATCCCAACCGTAAAAATGGATTCCCTTCCACGGCTTGCGGAGCTTAGTGGAAAAAATGACTGATGATGCCGAAGCAGAATAAATAAATCGAACCAGGGCAAATGAAAAATGGGGCTGTCCCAAAAGCCATGAAATGGCTGCTTGGGATAGCCCTTGTTTTTGAGTAGGATATACGTGAGCGTTTGGTGAGGACGCTCCGCGAACGGAACGTTGTTCCAATCGCTGTTGTATCCAGATTTTATTTATTTGACTTAGCGGTAAAAATCCGGATACAAAGGCGACCGCTGCCGCTTTTCCACAATCGTTCCGTCCTCTCCGCTGTTTAAGCGGGAATCGTATCTACAATCCTTCTAAAAATCATAAAAAAAGAAACCTTTCCACCGCCTTCTCTGTTTCCTTCTTACCTCACACTTAGCTAAGGGTGAAATCCTGCGAATTCATGAGCCTGAGTGAGAAAACTAAATCATATTGAGGGAGCAGTATGATTGGAATGCTTACTTCCATCCGTAATCCCCAATATTTTGAACGTATCGTGATGCGGGGCCCTTCTCCTCGTTATGTGCATGACCTCCCCTATTATTATGGAGGCTTTGATAAGAGTGATATTGATGAACTGCTCGATATGATGCAAATGAATTTTATCGGCTGGGCCAGCTATCTGGCACCTATCGTCATGCAGAATCCTGAACGGCAGGAATTAACCGAAGAATTGGAGAAAACCTTTTGCTCCCGAGATCCTCATCGCTGTTTTTTCACACTTATTTTTATCCTTATATTCAGTTGTACGGGCATGTCAATGAAATGCACTTCTCGTTTCGGACAAAGGATCGACAGGATGTGCCTGTACTTCTAAACGGAGTTCGCCAGGAACGCAAGGAAGAGACCGTTATCGACTGTGTCGTGGTTATTATGCGTAAGCGGATTGAACATGAGAAGGATATTCTGCGCACCAAAACCAAGCTTCAGGAATTGTATCAGGCTACGAATGAAGCTACTAGCCAGCCTAACATCCTTTCAAGAGAAGCAGTTGCTTTTTTCTCTGGTTATTATTGATATCGATCATTTTAAAAATATTAATGATACTTATGAGCATCCCGTAGGCGATGTAGTGCTTAGCAAAATGGCTCAATTACTCCAATCTATGTCACGAGATGTGGACATTTTCGCTCGTTATGGCGGTGAGGAATTTGTGATTATTCTTCCGAGGAGCACTCAAGAGAATGCTACCCTTACTGCAGAAAGATACCGCTCCACAATTGCTTCCACGGATTGGGGAGCCTATAAAATTACGGTTAGTATTGGCGTAGGGACGGTTACGCCAGAGGATACGGACCAATCGATTCTTCATAAAGCCGATACGGCTCTTTATGTTTCCAAGAGCGGCGGGAGAAACCGGGTTACGCATATAGCGAATCTGGTAAAAAGTTAGCTGAGTCTGCATCTATATGCAGGCTTTTTGCCTTTATCCTCATATTGAGCTAATATTATTGATAACGATTCTCATTTGGAGTATCAGGATGAGTGAAAACATTTGAGGTGGATGCGTGTGAATTCAAATTGTGTATTCACATATTCAATATCACGAGCCGTACCCTACCCACTTTGCTTTCCACTGGCAAATGATCGAACTACAGTTTGCGCTTTCCGGTCAACGTCATGTATTAGCGCGGCTAATGGACTTGGACTGGTATTTGGGTCCGCTATTGCGGGTGCCTTTACTTTAATAGGGCTGCTATGGCCTTTGTATTTTGGAATCGTGATTGCAGCCGTTGCTTTTGTAGTGGCCCTGCTGGCGATTCCTGCTGCACAACCTGTTATTCAGCAAAAGCCAGCTCGGATTAACCCTCTTCAACCGGGTCTACGAATGTATTTGTTTGTAGGCTTGGTTACGATGATAAGTATTGTGACCATCCAGGTTATAGGCGGATTTTATTTTCAAGATCAATAAGGCCTCTCATCCGAAGAAACAGCAAGTGTCGTTTCCTTTGGGCTCATGTTTTCCGGGGCAGCGATGCTGATCGTACAGATCGTTCAGATGAAATGGCTGAAATGGCTGAAATGGCAACCCAAGCCGATGATTTTGCTCGGTTCTCTGTTCCTTATTGCGGGTGCTTCTCTTGCTGTCAGTAAAGAACAACAAGGCGGAGCAGCAGGTTTGGTCGCTGCTGTACAGGGAATTTCTGCGATCATTGCTCCTATTTTAACGACCACTCTTTATCGGGTAGATAAGTATACTCCCTTTGCTCTTATAGCGGTGCTGGTAGCTATAATGGCTGTCGTTGTGTTGGGGATAAGAAGAGGTAAAGGTGATCAAGAGCCTGTGGCTCAGAAGGTGGATAAATAAACAGATCGTGTGATTAATGAATTAGGCTTCCCGTAAACAAACGAGCGGGAAGCCTGTTTCGTTTATCGCTTGAAGTGAAGAATAGTTGGAAGTTCTTAATTTGCTAATTCATAAACTGTATAGTCTGGCTATCTATTATAATAGCTTTAAGAAAGTTCAAGAAAATCAGAAGGAAGTTGAAGAGATGGCTAAAAAAAGAGAGATTCCGACGATGGTTTACCGTTACAGCGGGCCTCGCTTGAATATAGGATATACTTTTGCACCGCTGGGTTATCAGGATGCGTACGAACCGGATATGGAGGAGATGATCTTTATCTATGCGGATGACTTTGACTTGCTGTTGCCTGCATTAAAGTCAAAATATCCGCTTATCGATCCTGATACAGGAGAAACGTATGAGTCCTTTGATCCTTGTTGGGATAATCCGATTTCGGAACCGGTGTGGCGTGAGATATTGTTGGAACTGGATGACTGGCCCGCCAGTGAGCTGGAAATGCGTGCTTTTATAGACTCTTTTACAGGCTGGGTGAGAGCGCAGTTGGAGCAGTCAGACGGCATTGTCGTGACCGGGAATTTGTAGAGTGGCAATCACATTTTAATTCAGGAGAGGTAAGTGAAGACTTGCTTCCCCCCAAAGATCCTTTGTCCTGTTGGATGAAGGATCTTTTTCTGTGTCGTAATAAATTGACATGGTAACGCGGTGTTGCTGCATCATAATAATGTTAGTTTTTTATATTACTTCCACTAAAAACGAACATTTATATAACATATCATGTTGCTTTAGTGCTTAAACGACAAAATTCGTCATTATTTTTAGTTATTCAGGACGTGGTTACTTCTCCTGTTCCTTAGTACAATTAATCAAAATAACAAGTGATGATAAAAAAGATGACAAATAAGCGAGGGATTACGGATAAGGGGGGCAGGCTGTGGCCGTTTACACACTACGCAGATTAATACAGATGATTCCGGCACTGCTTGGCATTGTCGTCATTACATTCATTATTTCGAGAGTGCTTCCGGGTGACCCTGCCGTGATGCTTGCGGGGGAACAGGCTACACCTGAGACGATTGAAAATATTCGCAGCAGCATGGGACTGGATCAATCGAAGTACATTCAATTCTTTCATTATGTAGGCGGGTTGTTCCAGGGTGATTTGGGTCAGGCTTACCACACCGGGCAATCGGTGGCGAGTGATTTTGCTACCCGCTTTCCGGCCACTATTGAGCTTGCACTGGCAAGCTTGATTATTGCGATTCTGGTTGCGATCCCGATCGGCATTCTGGCGGCCACTCGCAAAGAGTCGATTGTTGACCACATTTCACGTGTGTTTTCCCTGATTGGGGCGTGTATGCCCATCTTCTGGATCGGACTGTTGTTCATTTATATTTTCTACGCCAAATGGGGGATTGCTCCTGCACCAATGGGTCGAATCGGCGGTGACATCAATCCGCCAACACACATTACGGGACTTTATGTAATGGATAGTCTGATGACCGGTGATTTTGTAGCTTTAAAAAGCAGTCTATCCCATTTAGTTCTGCCTGCTCTATGCCTAAGCACAGGCACCATGGCGATTGTGGCGCGGATGATGCGCTCCAGCATGCTGGAGGTCATTGGTCAGGATTTTGTCCGGACAGCAAGAGCAAAGGGTCTGCGTGAGGGCGTTGTCATTTACAAGCACGCACTGATTAACGCCTTTATCCCCACACTTACTGTACTCGGCTTACAGGTTGGCTATCTGATTGGCGGGGCTGTTATTACGGAAACCATCTTTACCTGGCCGGGAGTCGGCAGTTATGTGACGGATTCCATTTTGGCCGCTGATTACGCACCCATTCAAGCTTTTACCTTAGTGAGTGCGCTAATTTACAGCTTCATCAACCTCGGCGTTGACTTGATCTACGGATTGATTGATCCGCGTATCCGGTACGAATAATGACACGAAGCACAAAAGTAGGGGGAGGTACTCGGATGAGCACTGCAAGTGATTTGGTGGCAAAAGCGGCTGTACCTCAGCCAAACGCAGCCGCTATACCGAAACGAAAGAGCTTTTGGCGATTGTTGTTTAGCAACAAACTGGCTTTAATCGGATTCATCTTCATTGTGGGATGGACGTTGATCGCAATTCTCTCATCATGGATCGTACCATATGATCCTTACGTAACCGATCCGGGTAACAAGCTGTTGCCACCAAGCGCAGAACATTGGTTTGGGACTGATAATTACGGACGTAACATTCTCAGCCGTGTCATCTACGGGGCGAGAATCAGCATATGGACAGGGATGATCGCCGTGGCGATCTCATTCGTCATCGGCGTACCCCTTGGAGCCATCGCCGGCTTCTACGGCGGTCGAATGGGCAGCATTATTATGCGCTGTATGGATATCCTGCTTGCTTTTCCATCACTGGTACTCGCTATGGCTATTGCCGCAGCAATGGGGCCAGGGCTGATGAGTGCACTAATTGCCGTGGGCATTGTAGGTATTCCTGAATTCGCCAGACTGATTCACGGACAAACCATTTCTCTGCGGGAAAAAGAGTTTGTTGAGGCCAGCCGGGCCATTGGTGTAACCAACCGAACCATCTTGTTTCGCCACATTCTACCCAATGCACTTGCTCCACTGCTAGTGAATGCAACGCTGGGGATGGGCTTTGCCATCCTGACATCAGCCAGTCTCAGCTTTTTGGGTCTTGGCGTCAAACCCCCGATTGCCGAGTGGGGCGCGATGATTTCAGAAGGGCGAGCGTATATCATTTCCGGTGAGTGGTGGATTGTAACCTTCCCGGGCCTGGGCATTGCAACAGCTATTTTGGGCTTCAACTTGCTGGGAGACGGTTTGCGGGATGTTCTTGATCCCAGACTGCGTTCCAGCAAATAAAACAAATAGATCATCAAAGGGGAGAACGTAAGCATGTTGAAAAAAAGTCTTTCGGTAATTATCGTCTTGTCTACGCTGCTTTGGACGGCAGGCTGCGCAAGCAATGCCAATAGCCCGTCCGCTTCATCCGGAGAGAAAGGCACAGAAGCCTCATCCCCATCAAAGGCGATTACGCTTGCTTACTCAGAGGGAGGGTCAACGATGGACCCTGCTGAAGCAAGTGACCTTACATCCGATACGCTTGTGCTTGCGCTCTATGATCAGCTTGTGACCTACGGCAAGAAATCTACAGATAATGGCGAGGTTGCAGATACAGAAGCGATTAAACCGATGCTGGCTGAAAAATGGAATGTATCAGCTGATAACCTGATCTACACGCTCCATTTGCGTAATGATGTTAAATTCCAAAGCGGCAACCCGCTAACAGCCAATTCTGTGCTGTATTCCCTGGAGCGGCTTAAAAATTCCGATTCCGGCAGCTTCCTTTACGGCATGAGCTCCATTAAAACGGCTACAGCCCCGGATGAGCATACGGTTGTCATTACATTGTCCCAACCCAACCATATGTTCCTGCAAATCCTGTCTTTGTACAACTTCTCCATCGTGGATGATAAGGTTGTCAAAGAAAATGGTGATGGTGATTATCTGAAAACACATGCGGCAGGTTCCGGTCCGTTCACACTTGAAAAATGGGACCCTGCATCAGAAGCTGTCTTCAATGCCAATGCGAGCTACTGGCAAGGTGCACCAAAATTAAGCAAAGTTACGATGAAGTTTACCAAAGAAGCTTCTAACCGTGTATTGCTGCTGGATAAAGGCGACGTCGACATGGCGATTGAAATTCCTGCAAAAGACGTCTCGAAGCTGGAAAGCAACACCGATCTTAAGGTTCAATCCAACGCAAGTAACCGGATTTTGTATTTTGCCATGAACAATAAAGTCAAACCGTTTAATGATCCAAAAGTACGTCAAGCGATCTCTTATGCTGTACCTTACGAGCAATTGATCGATGACGTAATGTACGGTCAAGCCAAACAAATGAAGAGTTCTGTGGCAAGTAACACACCTGGCTATAGTGATGCAGGTTACAGCTATAAGCACGACCTGACTAAAGCGAAACAACTCCTTACAGAAGCGGGTTATCCTAATGGGTTTAGCTTTGACCTGACCCTGGGCTCGGGCTTCCAGGATTGGGCGGATGACGCCGTATTAATCCAGGCTGAGCTTGCCAAAATCGGCGTAAAAATGAACGTTGTCAACGTTGCCCGTGCACAGTTCCTTGAACAACAGCGTGAAGGCAATCTGACAGCCTACATTTCCAAATGGACTTCCTTCGTCAACGACCCTGGTTACCATCTTGGGTTCCTGATGTACAGCGGCGGTTCATCCAACTATATCCATTATGCCAACTCGGAAGTGGATAAGCTTTGGGAACAAGCAAGCAAAGAGCAAGATGAAAACAAACGCAAAGAGCTGTATGGCAAAGCGCAAGAGCTTATTAACCAGGATTCACCTTGGGCGTACCTGTATGAATACAACCGGATTGTAGGTATGGGCAAAGATATCACAGGATATGTTTACTATCCAGACGAAGTGATCCGCTTCTATTCATTGAATAAAGAATAAGTGTTGAAACTTACCTTGACGCCTTCGGTTTTTTACAGCCGAAGGCTGTCATTTTACACCTGATATGAGTGAAATCAACGAAAAATGCTAAGGAGCTGAATTTATATGACAGATTGGAAAACGTTAGTCCTCGATGAAATTGATAAACGACAGGACGAATTACTGGAGCTTTGTTCGCGGTTAATTCAGTTCCCTTCCGAAAATCCTCCGGGTGATTCTCGTGAAATCAGTCAGTTCATTATCGACTACCTTAAAGAGGCGGGAATTGAAACGACTGTACATGAGTCCGGGCCCAATATGTGGAATCTTATTTCCGACTATGGAACTGAATCCGTAGATGGAAAAAAACTGATCTTCTGCGGACATACGGATGTTGTTCCGGCCGGGGATCGTACCCGCTGGGATTTTGATCCGTTTTGTGGCGAAATCCGTGACGGATATTTGCTGGGTCGCGGCGCTTCGGACATGAAGGCGGGCTTGGGCGGATTAATATTTACAATGGTGCTGTTATCCAAACTCGGTGTACCGCTGGAAGGTGCATTGTCACTGCTGGTTGTTCCAGACGAAGAAACCGGGGGCCATCTCGGAGTACCTTGGGTGCTGGAAAGAAAGCTGATTGAAGGAACGGCTGCTGTGATCGCAGAGCCTTCAGGCCCGCAAAACCCGACAATCGGTCAAAAGGGAAGCTGCTGGTTTGAGTTTACTGTTGAAGGTACGCCGGGTCATGGCAGTCTGCAACCGATCGCAGGTGAAAGTGCTATTTTGAAAGCGGCCAGAGGGATTGAAGCCCTGCAACAACTGTGGGACATCGAACCGGACATTCCGGAAGAAGTCAAAGAGATCATTGAAATTTCCAAGCGTTATGTAAGCGAACGGGAAAACCCGGCTTATGGACAAGCCTTTGACCATGTAACAGTGAACATCGGTACGATTCAGGGAGGCACCAAAGTCAATGTGGTTGCTGACCGTTGTACGGTACAAGTGGATTCTCGTGTTCCTTTTGGTGTAGACCATCGGGATGTACTGGCTAGAGCGAAAGAATTACTTGCTAGTGTAGACATTCACGTTGAACCCAAGCAGTTCGGGTTTTTCGGTAATGCCAACTGGACCCCACCAACCGAACCAATTGTGCATGATCTTGTGGATTCCATCGCTGAGGTTAGCGGTAAAGAAGCCTATGGCGTGTTGCAGTGGGCAACCAGTGATGCACGTGCATTCCGCAAATATAATATTCCGGTATTGCAATATGGACCTGCCGACCTGGGAACCATCCACAACTTCAACGAAAGAGCTCCAGTATGGCAGATCCTTCAATCCGCGAAAGTATACGCCTTGACGGCGCTTAAATATCTGAACACAACAAAAACAGAAGCTTAAGGGGAGCTAGACGTATGATGAAACAAGTTTACGAGGTATATGATCTTTTGGACAGCCCGTCCGCTAGCGGGGCAGAAGTAAAAGCTTATCTGGAACAACTGGGTCAAGCGGACATCAGCGTCACAACCGTTGAGGGTCAGAAAGGCTCTACGGATTTTATCAAAGTTGTTATTGTTGGAAAAAACGGTCGTATTCGCGGTGGCGATTGCCCAACCCTGGGTGTGATTGGTCGTCTTGGCGGACTTGGAGCACGTCCGGAAATGATCGGATTTGTATCTGATGGTGATGGCGCGGCAGCAGCGATTTCAGCAGCAGCCAAGCTTTTGTCTATGCAGTCCAAAGGTGATGTGCTGGACGGCGACGTGATTATCTGTACACATATTTGCCCGGATGCACCTACCCAGCCGCATGATCCGGTTCCATTTATGGATTCGCCAGTAGATATTTTGACCATGAACCAGTATGAAGTGACTCCCGAGATGGAAGCTATTCTGTCGATTGATACTACAAAAGGGAATCGTGTCATCAATCATAAAGGGATTGCTATTTCCCCTACCGTACGTGAGGGCTACGTGTTGCGGATCAGTGAAGACCTTGTCGATATTGTGCAGACCGTAACCGGCGAACCGTGTGTTACTTTTGCTGTGACCACGCAGGATATTACACCTTACGGCAATGATCTGTATCATATCAACAGCATTTTGCAGCCAGCGGTGGCAACCTCGGCCCCGGTTGTGGGTGTAGCGATTACCGCAGCCGCCCCCGTACCAGGCAGTGCAACGGGTGCAAGCCACGAAGGCGATATTTCGCTGGCTGCTAAAGTGGCTGTGGAAACAGCCAAGGCCTATGGACGCGGCCAATGCTCTTTTCATTCGGAAAAAGAATTTCAACATATCACCAAGCTGTACGGAGACATGAAGCATCTGCAAACGATGGGCAAGTCCGAATAGACTCGTCCTTTTAGATAAAAACGTGAAGATTCATGATGGACAAGGAGGGGGAAGAGGACATGGCACAATTGCTTGAAGTAACCAATCTCCGCACAGAGTTCAAGACTGCGGCGGGTACCATCCGGGCAGTGGACGGCGTCGATCTGTCGGTTGGCAAAGGGGAAACACTCGGGATTGTTGGGGAATCCGGGTGTGGCAAAAGCATCACTTCCCTTTCCATTATGCAACTTCTCCCCAAAGGGCTTGGGAAAGTAGCTGCTGGTGAAGTGCGGTTTAACGGCGAAAACATGCTGGATTACTCAGAGCGGAAAATGCGTTCAATTCGAGGTAATGAGATCGCTATGATTTTTCAGGAGCCTATGACCTCGCTGAATCCCGTGTTCAAAATCGGCAAACAAATTGCTGAATCTGCCCGATATCATCACGGTGTAAGTAAACATAAAGCCAAGGACATGGCAGTGGAAATGCTGATTAAAGTTGGCATCCCGCGTCCGGAAAAAGTAGCCGTTGCTTATCCGCATGAGCTCTCGGGTGGTATGCGCCAGCGGGTTATGATTGCGATGGCAATGGTCTGCAACCCGAAGCTGCTAATCGCCGATGAGCCGACAACGGCACTTGACGTGACCATTCAGGCGCAAATCCTTGATTTGATGCGTGACCTGCAAAAGTCCGAAGGAACTTCCATTCTGATGATTACCCATGATCTCGGCGTTGTAGCCGAAATGTGTGATCGGGTAGTTATTATGTACGCCGGGCAGGTGGTGGAAGAGACGGATGTCAAAACACTTTTTAAAGATCCAAAACATCCTTATACGCAAAGCTTGCTGGCTTCATTGCCGCAGTTGAACAGTGAGCAGGATCGACTGGCTTCGATTCCGGGTCAGGTTCCAAATCCGCTGGACATGCCGGCAGGCTGCCGCTTTGCACCACGCTGTCAGTTTGCCAAGGAAATTTGTCGTGAGGAGGCACCGGTGCTTAAAGAAGTGGAGTCCGGGCACAAATGCCGTTGCTTGCTACAGCAGGAGGGATATCATGAGCACACTGCTTGAAATACGTAACCTGAAAAAACACTATCCGATCAAAAAAGGACTTTTTGCCAAAGAAGTGGGAGCAGTCAAAGCGGTGGATGGTATAACGCTGTCGGTACAGCAGGGCGAAACTCTCGCCATTGTGGGGGAATCCGGCTGTGGCAAATCTACTACAGGTCGGGCAATCCTCAGACTGATCGAGCCGACGGATGGAGAAATTCTATTTAACGGTACGGATATACGGAAGCTGAATACCGAGCAACTGCGCAAATTCAGAACGGATATGCAAATGGTATTTCAGGACCCGTTTGCTTCACTTGATCCAAGATGGACGGTGCAGCAGGTGCTGGAAGAACCGCTCATCACGCATGAAAAGCTAAGCAAAACGCAGCTCAAAGAGCGGGTGGAAGAGCTGCTCGAAGTGGTCGGATTGTCCCCTTATCATGCACATCGTTATCCGCATGAGTTCTCGGGTGGTCAACGCCAGCGGATCGGGATCGCACGCGCACTGGCGCTTCATCCCAAATTTATCGTTTGTGATGAGCCGGTTTCGGCGCTCGATGTGTCCATTCAGGCGCAGGTGCTTAACCTGATGAAGGACTTGCAAAAACAATACGACCTGACGTATATGTTCATTTCCCATGACCTGTCGGTCGTGAAATTTATTAGCGACCGTGTTGGTGTCATGTATCTGGGCAAGCTGGTGGAGCTCGCACCCACCCAAGAAATGTTCAAGGAGCCGCTGCATCCGTATACGAAGGCGTTGATGTCTGCGGTACCTGTAGCCGATCCAGAAGCGGAACGGGACCGGATCGTGCTTAAAGGCGATGTGCCGAGCCCGGAAAATCCGCCAAGCGGCTGCGCGTTTCATAACCGTTGTCCGGCAGCGATGGACATTTGCAGCAAAGTGCAGCCCCTCTTTGCCGAGGCGGCACTGGGTCGGCAGGTGGCTTGCCACTTGTACCCGACTTCTGCACCGGAACAAGCGATAGCCGGACAGGACTAAGCTAGCTGAAAAAGAATAAATATACTTTATAGTAAAAATGAAGCCTGAATCCGCCCCCAAACGGATTCAGGCTTTTTTAAGGAGTGCTGCTCTGAAAAAGTACATATTTATCTAATAGATCCATTTTAAGATTCAATATAAGGGGTGGAATTTCAACACCTGTAAATCAAGCATATAACATGCATGGATACAACATTGACGCATAATCGATGGAAGCGCTTTAATTTAAGTATAGAAATACAAAAGAAGAACTCAGGGAGGACATAAGAATGCTAAAATTGAAAGCGCTTAGATGCGAGCATTTAAATAATCCGATTGGACTTGGTTGTAAAAAGCCGCGACTCAGTTGGCAGATTGAATCTGACAAAATGTATGTTTCACAAAAACGGTTCCAATTGCAAGTATCCGTTAATCCTACTTTTGAATCGCTGATCTGGAATCATTTTGCCTATTCGGATCAATCCATTCTGTTTCCATATGAAGGCCCTCCACTGGAATCAGGACAAAGATATTATTATCGGGTAAAAGTGTGGGCTCAAGGAGCGGGTGACACAGAACCAGAAGAATCGAAATGGAGTGAGTCCGGCTTTTGGGAGATGGGGTTGCTCCATGAGCAGGACTGGAAAGCACAATGGATCACGGTGAAGGAGCGGAGCATAAATGAAGAGTTTCAGACAAGAGCTCCTTTTGCCACTTCCAAGTGTTTTTCAGTTGAGGGGAAAGTGAAAAAAGCAGTCATTTATGCTACAAGCCTGGGTCTATATGAACTGGAGTTAAACGGGCAAAAAGTGGGCGATGCCTACTTTACCCCAGGATGGACGGATTATAACGATCGTGTCCAGGTGCAAGCGTATGACGTGACTTCTGCCATTCAAGAACAAAATAACCGAATCACAGCAACGGTGGGAGAAGGCTGGTATAGCGGTTATCTGGGCTGGCAGAAGCGCAAGGACACCTACGGGGACACGAATGCATTGCTACTTCAAATGGAGATTAGTTATGAAGATGGCCGTTCTGAACTCATTTGTTCTGATTCTTCTTGGGAAGAAACGAACTGTGCCATTTTAATGTCGGATATTTATAACGGCGAAATCTATGATGCCAGACTTGAGCAGCGGGCACCCGAACATAGCTCTTTAACCGAACGGAAAATGATGCAGATCGTCCCGTTCCCATTAAGTCATCTGGTTGCTCAGGAGAATGAGCCTGTCCGTGTGATGAACCGATTGAAGCCTGTTGAGCTCATTCGAACCCCTAAAGGTGAGCTTGTGCTTAACTTGGGCCAAAATATGGTAGGCTGGCTGGAATTTAAAGTTGAAGCGCCTGAAGGTACGGTTTTGAAGCTGGTTCATGGTGAAGTGCTGGATCAGCAAGGGAACTTTTACAGAGATAACATTCGTGATGCAGCACAGCAGATTACGTACATTTGCAGTGGGAAGGGGAAGGAGATATTTCGGCCACATTTCACTTTTCAAGGCTTTCAATATGTGAAGCTTGAGGGCTTTCCGGATGGCGTTACAATTGAAGATTTTACGGGCGTTGTTCTGCATTCGGATATGGAGAATATCGGGGTGTTTGAGACATCCGATCCGAAGCTCAATCAATTACAGCACAATATTGTGTGGGGACAAAAGGGGAATTTCCTGGATGTTCCAACTGATTGCCCGCAGCGCGATGAGAGATTAGGCTGGACCGGTGATGCACAGATTTTTGCCAGAACGGCCAGCTTCAATATGAATGCGGTTTCCTTTTTCCGAAAGTGGCTGAAGGATTTGGCTTATAACCAGCTGGAGAATGGGGCAGTGCCTTTTGTAGTGCCGGATGTCCTCAAAGGAACCTTTGCGGATAATATGGACAAAACGACAGCAGCATGGGGAGACGCGGCGGTTATATGTCCGTGGACCCTATATCAATGCTATGGGGATAAGCAAATTTTAGCTCAGCAGTATGACAGTATGAAAGCATGGGTGGATTACATCCGTGCCCAGGGGAACGAAGAATGTCTTTGGGATACCGGTTTGCAGCTGGGAGACTGGCTGGCGCTGGATAGCGAGGAAGGAAGCTATTTTGGGGCGACCGACGGAACACTGGTCGCAACTGCTTACTTTGCGTATTCGACTCATATTTTGGCGCAGACGGCCAGACTGCTTAATCGTTATACCGATTACAACACATATAAAAGCTTACATGAGGGGATTAAAACCGCTTTTGCGAACCGCTACTTCGATGACGCTGGCCAACTGACCTCCAATACCCAGACTGCACAGATTGTTGCTCTGCACTTTGGATTGGTGCCGGACAAGTATAAAACGCAAGTGATCCAGGAGCTTGTACGGCTCATAGAAAAAAATGATATGCATCTGGATACCGGCTTTGTGGGCACACCCTATCTATGTCTGGTTTTGTCCGACCATGGCTATACGGATGTAGCTTATAAGATTTTATTTCAAAATGATTATCCTTCATGGCTCTATCAGGTTGAACGGGGGGCAACGACCATGTGGGAGCATTGGGACAGCATCAAAGTGGACGGCTCGTTCTGGAGTACGGATATGAACTCGTTCAATCACTATTCATACGGTTCAGTTGGAGACTTTATGTACCAAAATATTGCCGGAATTGATGTGCTTGAAGCGGGTTATAAAAAATCACGGTTAGCTCCTAAACCGCCTGCTAATCTTACTTCGGCCCACGGGAAACTGGAAACGCCATATGGTGCGCTGGAAGTCCATTGGGAAATCGTGAATGAAGAAATGCAGATGACGGTTCGCGTTCCGCATAATACGACGGCTGAGATTACACTTCCGGGAGTTATGGAGCCGGATGCATTACAGCAGACCATTGCCATGCAATATCCGTCGATTCAGAATCCGCCTGTTTATATACCACAGGAGCTGGCTGGGAGAATGGGGATTGCAGGTGAACAGGCGATTTTCCAAAGGAGCGGAGATCATGAAATTACGTTTACGGTCGGTTCAGGGAAGTACGTCTTCCAGTACAGATACTGCCAGACTACCCAAGTTCCTGCCCATGCAACCAGAGGCTAAATAACATAGACTAGAGGTGAGTAACTTGATGAATAAAAAAAACAAAGTATTGTTTAAAACGGCGTTGCTGTCCATTTCGTTAGTCCTGACATCAGCGAGTGCCATTTCGGCTATCATACCGATGATGCTGAATCAATTATCAGGGGTTTCTAGTTCCTTGATTGAAAGCGTAGTTACTATTCCATCCTTCACGATGATGCTGTTTGTGCTGTTGAGTGGTCCGATCTCTTCCCGATTGGGCAAAAAAAATACAGTCATGCTAGGACTTTTGCTCGTGGTCATCGGCGGAATCCTACCTATGTTCACAACTAACATTACATGGATTCTCGCGTTGCGTCTGGTATTAGGTGCAGGTCTCGGGATGTTCAATTCGCTGGCCGTCAGCTTAATTAGTGATTTTTTTGAAGGGGACGAACGTGCCCAATTAGTAGGCTTTCAAAGCGCCGTTCAAGGGCTCGGAAGCAGCTTAGCTACTTTTGTGGCAGGACAGCTTGCCTTAATCGACTGGAAGTTTTCCTTTTTATGCTATGCTATCACCATTCCTGTTGCGCTGTTATTCTTTTTTATCATTCCCGAACCAGAGCGTGTGGAGCCTACAGCGGAGCGTTCAACAGGAACGGGCCACAAGAGCGGCGGAGTATCCATACCTGTACTTGGATTAGGAGCTGCACTTTTCCTGTTTATGACCTTTATCATGATTGTATATACCAAAACAGGTATTATGATTGCTGAAAAGAATATGCCTAATCCTGGTTTTTTAGGAACGGCGTTAACGCTGTTCTCCCTGGCAACTATGATTGCAGGCTTCTTGTTTGGTAAAATTTATAAATGGTTTAGAAATTACGCTCCCTTTATCTCCAGTCTATTAACAGCAACAGGTTTTGTACTGCTGTGGTTTGCTCAGAATGTTACCATGGTTACCGTTGCCATGCTTATCATTGGCTTTAGCTTTGCGCTGTTTATTCCTTATATTTTTACCATACTAACTAAAATCGTGCCTAAAGGCAGTGAGACGATTTCCATTTCAATTGCGATGGTAGGCTCCAATTTGGGAGCGTTTGCTTCGCCTTATGTTATCAAGTTAGTTGGCATGTTGTTTGGAAATGAAACCGCCTCATTTTCCTTCCTCGTTTCTGCGATTGTGTTTACAATTGCTGCACTCATCTGTCTGGGAATCGCTATTAGAGGAAAGGGCAGTAAGGTTCAGGCGGCAGTTCACAGTTAATGGGAGGCATCAGGTATAGGTAGTTTTTTTAACGGGCGGAGAGCCGCCCTTTTTTCCATCATATAATGAAGGAGGAGCCAGTGTTTATGAACCTTCATGAGTTGGACCAGTTGCTGAGAATCAAAACGGAAATTGAACTTTTACAACAACAAAACAACCAGGTTATTAATGATCTTTCCGAAGAAGCGGAGGACGAACGATACTATGATATAAATCAGAACATGTATCGTATGCCCGCTTTGTTTTTCTTCGGAGAACATGATATTTATATTAGCAAGCACAATAGATTTGCTCCGATGCTGGAGCACATGCATGAATTTATTGAATTAAACTATGTTTATTCAGGTAAGTGCAATCAAATCATAGCAGGCAAAGAAATTCAGCTTTGTGAAGGCCAAGTGTGTGTCCTGGATAAGGATGTGCCCCACAGCATCGCTCCTTTGGGAGAAGATGATATCCTTATTAATATCCTGCTGCAAAGAGAAACGATTTCTTCCCTGTTCTTACAACGGTTATCCAAGAAAAAAAGTCTGATTGGCGAATTTCTCGCCAACTCTGTCCTCCAGCATCAGCACCATAATCACTTTATTATTTTTGAGTCGCAATATAATGAAAACCTTCAATATATACTGCGCAGAATCTTAATCGAATATTTTTCAAGGTATGAGGATTCGATGGAATTGGTCAAGGCTTATTTGCAGATTGTTTTTGGAGAATTGGTCCGTGTATTGGAAAGCGAGCATAATATTCACTTAAACCAGCAGGAAAATAATATTACATCTATTCTGAATTACATGGAAGAGCATTATCAGCATTTAAGCTTGCAGCAATTATCTAATCATTTCAGTTACAATAGTACGTATTTAAGTAATAAGTTAAAAAAAGTAACTGGTCTTACTTATACTCAGCTTATTGCCAACATTAAACTCAATGCAGCTTATTCTCTGGTTGTGAATACCAACCTGCCGTTCGAAATGATATTTAAGCAAGTTGGATATAACAGCATGAGTTTTTTCTATAAAAAATTTAAAATGGCTTATGGTGCTACCCCGCAAAATATCCGAAACAAGCAGTTGAGGAAATGAAGGATATCAAAGGAGCATGTAAACGCTATGACCATTACATGATGTAATAGACGTCCAATTTTAATTGGGCGTCTATATGTTATAATATCTGCAAATTCATAAGCACAAGGCTAATGAAATGATAGGTTGCTGGATACCTTTATCTCCGGCAAGAGGGAGGATGCATCCTTGGAAGCGATACTAAGACGGCACTGGCCGGAGTGGAACGGAACGTTGCAGAAACGAACCGGGGGTTGGAATAATACGACGTATTTTGTTAAGGATGGTATGCGAAGCGGGGTGCTTCGCGTCTACGATACACACAGAGATAGGGACAAAATTGAATTTGAGCATGCGGTTTTGCAGGCGCTGAGTATGCATTCTCTATCATTCAGGGTGCCGATACCAATTCGAACAGTGACGGGAGAGACACTCGCTCAGCTTGAGAAGGAAAGCGGCAAATATGTCTGTCTGTTCGATTACATAGAAGGCAAATCACCACTGGAGCAGGATTCAAGCTTTGCCTATTCCTTTGGCGAGGCTACGGGTGAATTATCTGCTGTACTTGCGACTTTCAATCTTGATATGGCTCCAGTTTACCGACCGTATTACGCCTTGCAGCAATCCTACCCATTGTGTAACCAGGAGATCGTTCGAGAGATTTGCCTGCATCCGCCTGAGCCTCTAAAAACTTTGCATGACGAGCTGCGATTGATAGGAAAAGTATATGAAGAGATTACAGATTCGCTTCATGCATTGGAAGAGTTGCCGCATCAGCTTGTACATGGGGACTTGAACGCTTCCAATTTGTTAGTAAAGGATAACGATCATAGCCAAGTGGCTGCACTGCTTGATTTTGAATTTTGTACGTTAGACGTTCGGGTCATGGAACCAGCGGTTATTTTATCAGGATTGTTGGGTCAACCGGAGGAGACGAGAGCAGTTCGGGATTTTTGCCGGGGCTTCAGCCGCCGAGTTCATCTGTCCCAAACCGAGATTGATGCTTTACCTGTATTGATGCAGCTCAGGAAGGTAGATGTATTTCTTCATTTCTTGAGTCGCTTTCTGGAAGGAACTGACCAGCCACATGTGTTACAAGAGCAGATCAAGCAGATCGCTGCCGACTTGCTGCAACTGTCTACCAGAAGTAGCTGGATTCAGGAGGAGTTGATCCTCGCAGGAATGGCGTATGAATGAACTTTATCACAAGATGAGGAGGAGATTGGCAGACACATCGTTCATATGGGAAAAAGGTACCACCTGAGTGGACGTATCCAAAGCATGAGATCACAGCAATTGTAAAAGGATACGACGAGCTGAATCAGTGGGTGATTTTGGATCAAACACAGGTCTTAAAGACTCAGCATGTGGATTGAAGGTTGAGATTAGGACAATGAGAGGGGAATGAACATGCATACTTTAACGGTTGATGAACTGCTGGATAAGGAAAACCATGCATGGGAAGAGGTTAGAAATATCCTGAAAGAAGGCCAAAATCCATATAGCATTATATCGGCAGAATCGGAATCGGCTTTGGGGGATACGCTGTACCGATTGCAGGTGAGTACGAAATCGTATTTGGGAACGGTTGCCTATGAGACAGGAGGGATCGTGTTTGATCACGGCTGGATCACCTTGCTGGGTGCAGGGGGGTCTGGAATTTATGGCAGTTTGACTTCGTGGAACGGACTTCAAGAGCCGGCAAGCGTGCCCGCGCTTTGGGGAATGCTGATTGTGGCCTATGATGCAGCAGGCGGATTTTTTGGACTGAATACAGGGCGTTTCGGTAATGACGGACAAATCTACTATTTTGCACCGGATACGCTTGCCTGGGAACCTACAGAAAAGGCCTATTCCGGTTTTTTTCGATGGCTGGCTGAGGGGGACTTGGAGCTTTTCTACCAGACGTTCCGTTGGAAAGGTTGGCAGGACGATGTTCGCAAGCTTCAACCCGGCCAGGTGTTTGCCTATTACCCATCGCTGTGGACAAAGGAAGGCAGTGGAGAAACCAGTCGCAAGGCACCTATAGCTGTGGCAGAAGCTTGGGAGGCGGCAAGGGACGAGGAGTAGAAGGGGTCAATAGCTGAAGTCTGGAGAACAAGTATAATATCCGTTATAATTTAGGTTAAGAGACACTGATTCATCGGAGGTTGGCTATCATCTGGAATATTTATTTTGAACATCAATTTGTAAAATGTCCAAGTGTGACGAATGAACAACTATCCCGTTTTCTGAACACATGGAACATAAAGCTTTCGGAGCAAGAGAGTTATGAAATAAAAGAAAGACAAGTGAACCCTTTTTCGAAGTCTTCTCCATATTACGATCAATATAAACCTCTGAATCCTGTTAGCTGGCATCTGCCTCAAGGACAATTTCCGGACAGCTATATCCATTTTTTGAAATACTCTAACGGCGGGGAGTTTCAAAATGGAGAACGTTATTTTCAGTTTTTCGATACCGAAGATTTGAGAGAAATGAATCTAGCTTACGAGTTGCCGGAGTATATGCCGAATGCCGTGTCGTTTGGGATGGATGGGAGAGGAAATCATTATTTATTTGATATGAGAGAAGAAAAAAGAAACAACGAATATCCTGTTCTTTTTTCTCATTCTGGTAGTTTGGGGTATGACGATTGCAGACATGCTGCAAATTCTTTCATTGAGCTATGTACAGAAACATGGGAACTTTATGAATAGCAAATAGCGAGATGCCGATTTTTTTGGGCTTCTCGCTATTTTTAATCATTTTACCCCTGAAAAACGTCAATGAAGGTGCCGTATGTCCCTATGGCTGAATTTGAGATATTTGTTCAGTCAACGAATCGACCGCCTCATCCACCAGGTAGGGGCCATTGTTCCATTTATCACGGGAAACATTAATAATGTGATTATTTTTCACAGCGGGAATCGTTTGGTACACAGGCTCGCTGAATAGCTGCATGGTTTGCTTCAACTCTTGATCGGTCATTTGAGTAAAGAAATAGTCAGCCGGACGATGGACCAGAGCTTCCATGGAAAGAGCAGTTCCGCCATCGGCATATGGTTTGAATTGCTCAGGCATTTGGAAACCGAAATCTTGGTAGATCAATTTTCCGAGCGTACCGCCCTCACCTCCAAGCAGTACCTCTCCCTTGTGAATAATGAAAGAGATTGCGGTAGTATCTGCTTTAATGGGGATGTGAGTTTGTTCCCGAATGCCCTGCAATTTTTTCTCGAACTTAGCAATCCAGGATTCTGCTTCTGTTTTCCGGTTCATAATGTCGCCAAACGTCCGTAGTGTATTCACCACGTCTGGATCACCACCCCATGCTACTGCAATAGTTGGGGCGATTTTTTGGTACTGCTCAAAGGTTGCTTTGTCGTGAAAATCCGACAGTATAATCACATCCGGCTCCAATGCGGAAATGGCCTCGACATTACCTGTTCCTTTGCCTATGCTAGCGACATCAGCCATCTTGTCAGGATAAAGGTCGAGTATCTCCTGATTGACACCTACCGGTTTTAAGCCTAATGGAAGCAAATAACCGCCGTATGTAATAACAACAGCCCTTTTGGGTTGAACAGGAATTTCCGTTTGCCGTCCAAGTGCATCGGTATACGATCTTGTTTCAATTGGCTTCGCAACGTCACTCGTGCCACTGCAAGCTGCCAGCAGCAATGTTAAGCTGAACAAAAGGGTAACAGCAAAAGCAGGCTTAAAACTAACATTCATATTGTCCACTCTCCAAGCGTCATATTGATAATGATTATCATTGTTACCAATATAACGTTGTCCTGATCCGGGAGCAATGAATGATTTGAGTGTAAAATTTGTATTCGTTGAACTTCTTATAACAAGGCTATGCATTTTAAATTGTGTTGGGGTTTCGCCGGTTTGCTTTTTGAAAAGTCTACTAAAGTAATAAAAATTGGTATAACCAACGTTTTCGGCAACTTCCCGAATGGAAGCATCTGTTTCAGCTAACAAGGATTTGGCCCTGTTGATGCGGATTTGAACGACATACTCGATAGGGCTGCATCCATATTTGCGCTTAAACACCTTTACGAGGTAGTGGGTACTGTAATGAAACCGTTTAGCCATCGTCTCCATAGCGATTGGTTTTTGAAAATGCTCTTGAATATATTGGGCTATTTGTGTAGCCAGATCCGGCTCGGATATTTTGATTTCCTTCATCTGTAGTTGACGAAAGTGTTCATGCACGAATTGATAGAACAATCCATTCACTTGCAGTTTGTCCAGCTCATTTCTATTAGACCACTGCTGATTCATTTGTTCGACAAGTGATATCAGGGGGAGCGGATAGAGGGCCTGAAACGCATAGTTTTGTCTAAATAGAGCCATCCGATCTTCTCGTTCGAACGGACTTTGACCCGCTTGTTCTTGAACGGGTTTGTATAAAATGAGGTAGTATTCAAACGGCTGGTTTAAGCACCAGATATTCAGATGTGCTCCTTTTCCGCCGTGGAGAACCTGAAACTTGGCTGCTGAGGTTTCGATTTCATCAAGCATCAATCTGGCTTCTCCTTGATTGGCGAATAGAAATCCGCTTGAAGGCAGGGAATAGGAACTCAATCTCTCTCCAGGCTTCATCGTAAAATGACGAATGTCCAGTACCTTAACCGGCGTTTGGTTCCATAATCTGATCGTTTCCAGCCACTCCATAAAAACACCTCGAAATAATATAAATTAACACATGCGTAGCAGTACATTCTGCTCTTGTTACATCGACTAAGCTTCCCAAGGCATATAAATATCTATCGTGCTGTCCTTTTGTTCCAGAGAATGAATATCAGTCCAATACTCGAAATCAAAAGAGCGAGAAGTACTGATCCCCCTATCACGGATTGAGTCATAGGTTCCATCTATTTGGGATTCAGGTCCCTGATGAGTGACCTTCACATATTTTCCAGCCGGTATCGTATGACGAACTAATCCCTCTGGAATATATGCAAAATTGCTGACTTCTACCGCAACCCCCTATTCGTAACATTCATAATATAACCAGGTAAGCAGAACAACAGACGGTTTAAAATCGATTATACTATATAATTCGAACGGTATCAGACCAGTCAGTAAAGGTACATCTGCTTGATGAAGCCAATAAGTGTATTTCGGTAAGCAGCATGATAATTTCGTAACCTCACAGATTCTTTCCCGTATAAAGATAAAAACATGATCCGCCCCATTCCCGTCAGGGAAGAAATGCAACCATGTTTAACAAAAATAGAAGTTGAGGTAATGCATCGTATGAATGAGGAATTTATAAATCATGCCAATACAGGATATCAGCTGGCTGAGCAGAAGGCGGTTCAGTATTTTGCATCACTTTATGCACAGGTCATAGACAAAACTTATGTGACTACCCTGACAGAAGATATTCAAATGTGGAAAAGGGATCATATTCATCATTCTTCATGGCTATCCTTCTTTTCGAGGGCAAAGAGAAAACCTGATACTCGGGATTATCATAGATACATTCAATGGCTGAATTATACAGGCAAATTGGATGATTACCTGGATCGAAGCGTCTCCTATATTTATATGAGGGATCTAGGCAAAGCTCTGGATTCTCCTGACACACAGACCCGGATTCAGCGTGTCATTGCTGACATCAAAAAACACTTGATTCAATCCACCCGTACAAACGGGGGAGATCAGCCGGAATTTATGAATTTGGCCGGGTTGTATCGGTGGGCCCAGAAGGAAGGCATAGAAACCGCCACAATTTGGGTGATCAACAAACTTAGGTCCGTATCCTCCCATATTCCAAAGGAAATGGATGCCGAGCAAGCCCAGCGCAAACTAATTAAGATCATTATCGGGGTTATTCTGCATGTGATGGAAGAGATGGACGATAAAGTGTCACCTGTGGAACGTGCTCGCAGACTGGATGAAGCCATCAAACTTGGTTATTCCTATGGTCTAACCTATCCTTTTATTGACGATCTTCTCGATTCCCAGGTTTTGAACGCTCAAGAGAAAGAACAATATTCCCATATGATACGTGCTGCGCTTCTCACTGGATCTGTGCCTGAGTTGGGCGATTGGACCGGAAATAATATGGAGTTAATTCAATACATACACTCAGAGCTCTCGGATGCTTTTGAGTATATTAAGGAACATCAGCGGCCGGATACACAGCAAACATTTTTCGAGCAGTCCTATGTCTTTTTTCATTCCCAGGATATCGACCGTGTCAAGGACCTAACGCGTGCTAATTACACCAATGAAGAGCTTTATATACCTGTCATTTTAAAATCTTCTTCGTCCCGATTGATTGTCCGTTCCGTAATTGGTGCTCCCGAGGATGAGGGCTTTGAGCAACGAACATTCTTTTATGGTATCTATAACCAGTTGGCTGATGATTTTGCAGATATGGTTGACGATATGAGAGATGGTGCGGTAACACCCTATACCTACTATTTAAAATATCATGATCAGCGTTCGGATCTTATCAATCCCTTTGAATTATACTGGGCGGTTATTTCCTATTTGATCCATAACGTATATGATTCCGATGCCATGGCCCGTGAGGTGATATTGAATCGTGCAATGAATGGACTCAAACGTTATAAAGAACGTGTAGGTACTGAAAAGTATAATGAAATGATGGAGATTTTTGCATCTGGAAATCCGGAATTCAATCGTCTCATCCAGCAGATGGTGCGAAAGGCGGATGATGTAGATTTCTTCGATAAACTGCTTCGGGACCAGATGATTACCCATCTGAAAAACGATTCGAAGGAAAAGGAAGATTTTTTCAATACGTTCAAAACGATCCGCCATCAGATTAATAACCAATTGAAAATTACCAAACCTCACGGGATTCCGGTGATGAAGGAACAGCTTATCGATGCTGCAAATTACAGTCTTGAAGGGGATGGGAAGCGGATACGGCCTATATTAACTTGGGTGATGGGCGTGAACGAATATGGACTAGACGCATCGGCAATCGTGCCTCTTGTGAGATCATTAGAGTATATGCATACCGCATCCCTGATCTTCGATGATCTGCCTTCTCAGGATAATGCGTCTACCCGTAGAGGGCGTCAGACCTTGCATCAGGTGCACAATAGCGCTACCGCGGAATTAACCGGTTTGTATCTGATCCAGAAGGCGATTGGGGAACAATCGTCACTTGACCAGTTCAATGCCGAAACCGTACTTGCTTTGATACAATACTCGGCCCAAAAGGCAGAAGATATGTGTATGGGACAGGCGATGGATCTGGATTCCAAAGGAAAGCAATTGACACTGGAGCAGTTAAATATGGTGTGCTTTTTCAAAACCGGAGTGGCATTTGAGGCTTGTCTGGTGATGCCTGCCATGCTCGCACAGGTCAAGGAGTCGGAAATTGCTGCTTTGAAGAAATTCGCGTATCACGCGGGGATTGCTTTTCAGATTAAAGATGATTTGCTTGATGTGGAAGGAGATCTGCTCTTACTCGGAAAACCTGTTGGCCAGGATTCTGAGAACAACAATTCGAATTTCGTATCCATCCTGGGTCAGGAAGGTGCCAGTAAAGAGATGTGGGAACACTACTGCCTTGCTATGGAAGCGTTGAAAGAGGTACCCCGCAACATCGCTTTTCTGAAGCATTTAATGAATTATATGGTAACCCGGGACCGTTAAAAAGGGGCGTACCCCATTGCTTAATATAAGCGATGGGGTATTTTGCGAATTTAAGTGTTACCTTTTACGCTCACTCCACGGAATCCATTCGGGCCCAAAGCTTTTCAACTTTTCATCATATCCATTAAAACTTGATATGCAATGGGTAAGGAAGTAAAGCCGTCACGCTCTAAAAAGTGTCCTCCGTGTTCTACTTCGTGGAAATCCGCCTGGATGTCATTCGCTAGTTTCTTGCTGAATGCAAAGGGGACAATCGTGTCATCCTTTGAAGCAATAACTGCACGCATCTTTACTGAATCCATGATTTGCTCATAATCCAGCTTATCAGTTGTAAACTCATCTAATGACGGCAGGGTTGGCACTGGATCGGTAAAACCGGAGACGAAGACAAGACCACTGAGTTGCTCTGGGATACTTACTTGCTGCAAATATCTTAATATGGAAACACACCCCAAGCTATGACCAACAAAATAGGTATCCTTATGTAGAACCTCAATGTTTGATAATAAATGTTGGGTCCACTCATGAAGCTGGGGAGCTTGCGAATTGGGCATATCCAATATAGCTACAGAAACGCCATCCTCCTGTAGCTTGTCTTGTAGCCAAGGAAACCAATGATCGGCTGGTGAAGCTGTATACCCATGGATGATATACACTTGTTTTTGATTTTGTAGGTTTGTCACTATAGGTTCTCTCCTATCATCCTGAGTTTGTTCTTGATTAGTTGATGATATATGTCCCACTTTGGTATAAAGACTACTATTTTAGTTTAGCAAATTTTCCAAGCTCGTGAGCACCTAAAATAATAATCACATTTGTCTGTCCCAAGCTCACTTTCACGGGACTGATATTCTTTATTTTAGCAGCACTGTTATTATTATTAAAATATTAAGCGCTTTCTACCGATATATATCTCATCACGGTGTAATCTCTTAATTTTTATTGTTTGGGGGATAGCGTTTATGAGAGCAGCGTGATCTATTATACATAGACGACTGGAGGAGTTTTGATGAGAACAAAACTATCAGACAGCACTAAAAAAGTAAAAGGATTTAGAGATTTAAAGGTCACGACAACGATGGTCTCCATGATCATGATCAGCTTGGTGGGCTTGCTTATTGTATCGTTGGTAGGGGTTTTGGGGATGAATCAAGCTAAAGAGGGCCAAGGTATTTTGTATATGGATCGCTTTCAGCACCAAACGAATATACTTGAAGTCAAAAGTGATTTCTATAATATGCGGGCTAATTATACAAAAATACTCGATAATAAGGAGTACACAGATAAACAGTATAAGCAGGTGCAGAAAGGAAAAGATAGCGTTGCAACCGGGCTAAATGAATTCTCACAAAGGGATTTGGATGCTAAGGAACAGAAATTGTACGAGGAACTCCGGGGGAGTATAGACACATATTATCAGGATATTGAGCAAATCATGGCAGTCAAAAAAAATAGCGGAACGTATGACACGGAAGAGAGAGGCCGGATTAATAAAACCAGTACGGCAATTGTTACGATGCTGACTACGATTTCTGATTATAACAATGAGCAATCCGCCAACTTATATCAAAATACGCAAAATGAGATAAAAATGCGCACAATTGTTTTGATCGTGATTCTGGCTCTAGTGCTGGCTGTCCTTAGTATGATCTCCTTTTCGGCCATTCGGAATATCCGTTCTCGGATGAGCACCATTACGAAATACTGTGAAGAGATTACCCAAGGCAATTTAACGGCAGCACTTGATCCGACCCTGCTCAAGGGAAATAACGAAATCGCTGTCATTGCACGTGCCATTCAACAAATGACAGATTCAACCTCAATGGTTATTACGGGGGTTATCAATGAATCTCGCCAAATTAATCAGCTAAGTGATCAGACGAATCATAATATGGCAGATCTCAATGAGCGGATTAGAGACGTATCGGCTACGGTCGAACAGCTGTCCGCAGCGATGGAGGAGACTTCGGCATATACAGAAAACATGAATCATTCTGCGGATGAAATGCAGCGGGCGGCAGAGTACATTTCGGTCAAGACTCAAGAAAGAGCCCAGTCTGCCTATGATACAAGTCTAAAGGCCGAAGCGTTGAAGCATGAAGCTAGTGAGTCCAATAAAGCATCCAAAGAGATTTACCGGAAGACCAGTGAAAAGATGACGGAAGCGCTAGAACAAGCCAAGGCGGTAGACCAAATTCGCATACTCTCCCAGTCTATTCTGGAAATTACGGCGCAAACCAATTTGCTGGCTCTAAATGCATCCATCGAAGCGGCTCGTGCCGGTGAGTCAGGTCGGGGATTTGCGGTTGTGGCTAACGAGATTCGCAAGTTGGCAGATGGGTCCAAACAGGCGGTAGACCAAATTCAGAGTGTTACTCAAGAGGTTGTACAATCTGTAGCCAATCTAACGACTAATGCCGAGGAATTACTGGATTTCCTGCATGCCAAGGTGAGCAAGGATTATCAGCTGCTTGAGGATACGGCAGCACAATATTACAATGATGTAGTTGAGCATACGAATACAGTTAATGATTTGAACGCCACCTCTAAGCAGGTGAATGCAACGATCCAAACCATGGTGAGAGCTATCCATGAGATTGCAACAGCCAGCGAACAGTCCGCCGTATCTACCCAGCACATTGCTGAGAACATGGTTTCATCGACGGAAAAGTCTCTTGAAGTGGCACAACAGTCTGATCAGGTGAAGGAAAGCGCTGCCCGATTGAATGAACTGGTCGACGGTTTTACAATTTGACGAAGCTAGTCCGATGAGTGGTATTCCATATGAGGGTTGACTTCATCAGCTCAATAGCCAGAGTCTAGAGGGAACAATACATCCAAGAATTGCAGTTGGGGAGCCGCAAGAAGGCTCCCTTTTTGATTTTTATCCTCTACGGTAGCTCTCGGATTTGTCTACTAAACGAAAACAAAATGCTTAGGAAGGAGGCTTCCAATCAGGAGTCTAAAGCACGTAACTCTTCCTGCTCAGCCGTTTGCATCAGCTTATAAATCTGGCGGGTCGTGTTCACATTCCGCACCGTCATATGCTGATACAGACTGGAGCCGGCCAGTTTCGTCATCCCGCTTTTTATGACATGTTCTCTGCTGACAGAAAACAGAATGGCCCCAGGCGTATATATTATATTGCCTATTCCTGGCTTCAAAGGGAGCTTCTCCAGAACGGAAATATCGTTAATTTCATTCCACAGAAACAATACATCACTTTTCATCTGTGTATCATTAGACCATTCCTCCGGCAATGCCTCCATAATAGTTTGTATTTCCCTCATATTGCGGACGATAACCCGGATGGGCAAGCTAAAATCCTCGAGAATTGCCTGCTCCAGTTGGAGCGACAGCTCATCGTTGGATTGAACTTCACTGGAAAAAATGATGTTTCCGGAGTTGATGTAAGTCGTCACATGGCTCATGCCTGCCTTTTCAAACGTCTCCTTGAGCTTTTTCATATTAATCTTGTTGTTGCCACCCACATTAATGCCCCGCAGCAATGCGATATAGATCATATAAGGCCCACCTCTCTTGTACAAAAGGATTTTATTCACAAAGGGATAGGTATTCAAATAAATAAGCGGTTTGATTTTCGCCAAGCAAATGATGCAACAACGGTTCTACGTGCTTGATAAATTCATTTTTTTGGTTTCGTATGTGTCTTCGTCTTTTAGCTCTCCCTTAAAGGTACGGGCATCTCCAATTTCAACGGCCGCATTTTTCAATTTACGTGTTTCCGCTGCATTGGCATCAATCATTTCATAATAGCTATATAGATACTCAAGCTCAGGGGATACAGGAATCCGACTGTCCCAGCAATCTATTAATTTCTCCGTTCGGGGTCGGATGTCGTGGTCGTGGAACAGCCCGTAGACTTCATTATACAAGTTTTGTTGTTGTACAAAACGGGCCAGAGCTTCGCCTAATTGTTTCATGTGTGTTCATTCCTCTCTGCTTGCAGGAGACTTAAATACGCCTTTTTTCAGAACCCCCCTACATATTATCCGTTTCTAAGATATCATAATGACGAACGCATTTCTGATTTAAATCATGAATATTTTTTTATTCCTATCCTGATCAAGAGCAGAATCTAAGAATATTAACCATGAATATAAACGATAAAGATGATATTTCGCTGGTGCGCTGGCATGATTTATTTAATGGGCCATCATTCGCGCCAATAGATCATGATTTTCTAATTGAAGCCGACGCCGAGCGTCTGATTAGATTGCTATCATTAGCTTTTAATGTTTTCGATATCTTATTATCAACATCAAGTTTTGCACCTAAGAGATGAATCCTATGGATTTGAGATTGCCCAGGACAGGGTGTTTTTTCTTCATCATCTTTTATTTGAATTGGATTTTACAGGTTCTTCTCGACTGTGTGAATGAGTATCAATCTCCAACAGAACAGTTAATCTCCCATCTGATACTGATGAAACTACCAGTCCTTCCAACTGTTTAGTTACTGACGGACTTATTGAACGAACAGTATATCCTGAAATACCGCCAAAGGTGTGTTATAAGATAACAGAGTATGGAGAATCTTTTAGTTCTGTTTTCAAGGCGACACTACATCAGGCCAAATGCAAAAAAAGACTAATGACCAGGAGTTTTGACATCATGAAAAAACAGTTCAGTATTCAACTTGCTGCTCCTTCGGATCTGGAGGCGGCGGATCTCGTTTTTGAAAGTTCCATATCTGTGGCATTTGAACAGGAGGGTCTGGAAGCCTTAATCGACGACATGCAGCAGGAGATTGAGCACAAAAAGCGGTTGCTGCGTACATCTTTGTCAGCTTTGAATTCAGACTTGTTCTTCCTGATGGCCAAACATAACCATAACGTCGTTGGAACGATCTCTTATGGCCCTTGCGGAGAAGCTATCAGGAAATGTACCAACGATGAACTCGGACATGTGGGGACATTGGGAAGTTTATATGTGCTGCCCGGTTACCAAGGACAAGGAGTAGGCTCGACGCTAATTCGGGCTTTGATGACCAGGCTGAAGGAAATGGAAGTTACGCATTTTTGCCTGGATAGCGGCTTCAAAATAGCCCAGACCAAATGGCTGCGAAAATTCGGCACCCCTTACACCGTTGCAAAGGATTATTGGGGCAAGGATGGAGATCACATGGTGTGGCTATGTGAAGTGCAGGATTTTTTATAAGAAATGGAGTGAAAACCGTCTGTTGCTCAATTCTTGACCTGTATAGCAGATGAATGTGAGCATATGGTGACATAAAGAGTTCATCCTGCCATCATGATGTGCACTCGTTTATAATAGTAAAAAAAGGGACAAGGAGATGAACTCAAGATGAAAAAAATAACCTTGATAGCTACGGGGCTAGTTGCGGTTGCCATAGGGACATATCTGATTGCAGGAAATGCCCAGCGAGAAGAAGCCGACACCCAAGGAGCGTCAAATATCAAGCAATTGGTGCATGATTTCAGTACAAGAAAGGCAACGGCCCAGTCCGCTTCCATCACTTCCAGTCAGTTGAGCGTATCGGAGGATGGTACCACAACCAAGACCTACGATCTGCCTGATAACGAGTTTTTTGTTTCGATAGCGCCATATATGGAACAGACCCACCCTTGTGCAACCCATAGCCTGACTGGTTGTCAAGGCGAAATGAAGGATGAAGAGTTCAGTGTAACGATTCACGATTCTGATGGAAATTCAGTCATGAATAAAACCTCAATAAAATCCCAGCCCAATGGATTTATTGATCTATGGCTGCCGCGTGACAAAACCTATAGCGTTACGGTGGAGCGTGAGGGGAAAACTGCAAAATCCAAAATCTCCACGTTTGAAAACGACGATACCTGTATTACCACGATGCAATTGGGTTAACGCAGTGAATCAAGTTCCAGTTAACGGAATCCTGTGTGCAGGAAAGGGAATGGGAATGCATCAGGCCCGCGCAGATGTTGACGCGGTCCTGAATGGAGCATAATTGATGTACCACTTAGCCTGTTGGCGGGTGTTTACAACATCTCGGCTATGACCTACTGAAGTTATTCAAAGATCAGATACCAGAAAATCGCAATTTCATCACTGTGTTTATAAAATACCCTGATACAAGTGAAGATCAAATCCGCCTATTCCAAAGCCACAACTTTCGTAAAATTTGCATGCATTTACGTTATTGCTTCGCGTCTCCAACATGATTCCGGGCATTCCACCGTTTTTCGCCCACCGCTTGGCTTGTTCGATCAGTTTACGGCCTACTCCCTGCCCTCTATATTTTTTGTCAACTGCTATGTCTTCTACATAAGCATATTTGTTCCAGTTCCGTTTCAGTACGATACGACCTACTACTTGATTCTCGGCGCAGGCCAAGTACGCGATTTGATCCGGGCTATCGATGTATTCTGAGCAGTCTCCGTCCGCTGCTTCTTCAAACTGTTCTTCTGAATAGCTTTTCGTATAGCCAGGAATTTCTTTCACCGTAAATCCGATTTGTCGACCCGTCAGGGACAGGACGATGGTAGAATCAACAGTAAAACTGTCATCTATTTCCTTCCAGTTAATTTCATCTCCGACCATGATCTCCCGAATCACAATATCCATATCATCCTCCTAATTTTAAGCCTAATTTTAACTGGCGGAGTGTATGGAGTGAGACGGCGGACCTCGGACTTAAAAGAATACGATTTTCATAGTTATCGCAACCTCCAGGGAGTATTATATGAGATTATTTTACCATAATTATTAATCCAGTCGTCCCAACTCCTCGGATAGAGCAAATCTCTTCTCATTCAATTTCAATGCAAAACGTTCGAGTAGGGATACTACCTGATCCGCAATACACGATAATCTCCACGTCTTGATCCAACTCGGCAGAATGTTCTAGCAACTATTCCGGCAATATCATTTTCTTCCCCCAAAAATCTATCCCTCCAAAGTTTGCAAATGGATTAAGAGATTAACATCATTTGTTTATTTAACCATTAATATTTATACATAAACACAACGATACATACAAAAGATGATACAGGTTCAAAAATAAATCCACTTTGGAGGGACAGATTATGATATTTCAACAAATTTGGGAAGCAGATATGAAGGGTAACGGTATACTTCCTCTAATCAAAGGACTGAGTGAAAATCAAAAGGATTCGGAACAAGGTTATGTTATCGTTGATATGGACCCGACCCCAGATCAAGTTACAACCCCAGGAAGTGAACAAAATGAAATTACAGTATTTAAGGAAACCCACATTCCGCAAAGTAAACAAAAATCCTACGATTTATTTATTAAACTGCATGACAACTATGAATGGCTAAAAGATAAAAAAGAAACAACAACTCCTGAGGAGCAGGCTGAAGTCAACGAGTTTTTGCAGTTTGCGATCGGAACTAAACCGATGCAGCTTGCCCGAGAGTACGCCCAATCCAACGGACATCTTGCAGATGGCAGTTCAGATGAAGAGTGGATGGACATGCTAAAAACACTCTGGTTCAAATTAATTAAAGGAAAAAGCACCTCTTATTTTGAACATGTGTTCCTGGGTGAACAAGGTAGTAAAAAAAGAAAATTGGGTGGGCACCATTTCTGGTACCATTATTTAATTAACGATGGTCCCTATGTGCAATTGAAGAAAGAGGATTCCATTGTATTCATCCAGCATGTAGAAGTAAATAAAATAGAAGCCAGCAAACTGGCTGAAGTCATAACCATTAAATATACCTTGGAGGAAAAGAAGGAATCAGGTGAGAAAACCAAGCTTTTCAAAGATATTGGAGGTTTCTTTGTCGGTACAAGTGCGGAAGGTCTACTTGCTCTAGGTACGGTTGCTTTTCTGGACGGAAGGCAGCATATCCCGGTTGAACTGAATGGAGAAAAACTTGATATCACTGTATTTCGAACAACAGATGGAGCGAAAAATGCAAGAACTTTCTTTCCGGTAATAAAAGAAGCAGTTCCAGTAGGGTAAATCATAAAACTTGTAGTTTTTGCTTGCAAGCTTCTAGAGATATACGAAAAGGGAGAACTGCTATGAGTCAAACAGAAATGCAGTATGAGATTAAATTTCTATTAGACGGTAATCAGGTACTGTCAGATGAGCATGAATTACGTGTTGACCTTGTGCATCTGGATCAGGCAGCGCATCAACAGCTGGATATTCGCTTTTTGGATACGCCTGCGTTGGATTTGTACCATGCAGGCTGGATTTTGCGCGGACGTCTCAAGCAGGGCAAAGATCAATGGGAAATCACTTACAAGAAGCGAATAAATCTTTCCGAGAGCAAAAATATAGAACAAGCGATGCGATTAATGGAGGAATCAGGCTTTAATCTGAATGATCCTTCGTTGAGCAAGGAAGTAGATTGGAGTGGAGAACATCAATCCTTGAACCTTTCATATGAGGTGAAGGTAAATGTATCCGCACTCAATCATCCCGATGATTGGAAGGCCATTTTCTTGAAGCATGCACCGGAACCGCTGCGACGGGAGCAAGAGGGCAAATTTACCGAAATGCTGACGAAAACGAATTTGTTTGGCCCAATCACAGCCCATAAATATAAAGGGGAATGGAGCGGGATACAGGAAAGCGCGGAGGTTTGGAATGTTGCTGGTAGCTCCATTGTGGAGATCACAACGGAGGCAACAGGAAGCGTAGCAGCGCAAAGCAGTCACGATTTAATGAAAAAGCTGCTGCAACAGCAAGATTTATTGCCGCTACAGCCAGGCATGTCCAAAACGGGCTGGGCGCTAAATAAATTGCTACATGCTGAAAATTCTGTAACCGATCCTTTTTTACTACTTCTCCGTGGAGGGTACAATCTCTATTTTCGACATGCACAGCCTGAAAATACACATGATAATGATGTCATGCTAAGTACATTAGGCCGGGAACAGGCTTGGAGGCTGGGTGAACTGCTTACGGCAAGAAAAATCCCGATACAGCTTCCGGTCAGTGCTAGCCCAATTATGCGAGCGAGACAAACGGCAGAAATTGCTTTTAGCCAGCAAAACGTTCAAATTGAGCCACGTCTGGTGCAGAGAGAGCTGGATCAGCTGTTAGAGACAGCTCCTGAGGCAGGGCTGAATCAAATATTTGTAGCACACCGCCACCATTTTAATAACCAGTTGAACCCAAATGAGAAATTGGGTTATCTAAATATGGTAGTGCTTAAACCTCTAGGAACGGGAAAAGGATACAAAGTAGTACAAGTGCTAAACTTGCTCCAGGAAGCCTTGATAAAGTACGGCAGTACTGTTTCCGAAGTGGCTCTAAAATAGAAGATTTATAAATACACCTTTATGTGTATTTTCAATTTAGCAAGAGCGCATATAGGGGGAAACTCAGGCTGCCGAGAATGTCTCGGCAGCCATTTAAAGTAAATAAGCCGTGTTCAGCATAGGCTCTTTGCCTTATGCTCGACTTAACCTTTTACCATTGACAAAATGATATTTCTCCGTCATAATCCAAAAATGATAACGATTATCATTATCTATAAAATGTACATACACGAGGAGAATATGTTCTATGAAAAAAGGTTTGAGTGGGATTGTAATGTTGCTGATTTTTGCGCTTGTTCTGGCAGGCTGCGGAGCTGCAAGCAATACATCGGAAAGCCAGACGGCAACTCCGGACAGCACACCAGCCGAAGCGGCTGGTCCTGTGAAAGTAAAGCATAATCGTGGTGAGATCACACTCGACAGCCCGGCAAAGCGTGTTGTCGTGCTGGAATGGACATTTACGGAGGATATGGTTGCGCTGGGTGTTCAGCCTGTTGGTAATGCGGATAATGCCGGATACAAGCAGTATGTATCTTCGGAGGCGGGGCTGGACAGCAGCGTGACCGATGTAGGAACGCGCGACGAGCCCAATCTGGAGGCGATTGCTGCATTGAAGCCGGATCTGATTATTTCCAATGTTGATGGAAATGCAGCTATCTATGATCAACTGAAAGCTATTGCACCGACAGTCGAATTTAGCCTGAATAGCGGCAAAGGCTACGATTATGACAAAATGGTAGAGATATTCAATAACATCGCGGTCGCTCTTGGAAAAGAAGATAAAGCGAAGCAGGTGCTGAAGGAGTTGGATCAGCATTATGCGGAAGCCAAAGAAAAGCTTGCCACTGCGGGTAAAGCGGACTTTCATTATAGTTTGACACAGGCGTTCACTTATCAAAATGCGGCCAGTCTGCGCATGTTTTCGGATAACTCGGTTGTCGTGGGAACACTGGCGAAGATCGGGCTGATTAACGATTGGAAGCCGGACAAACTTGAAACGTATGGTTTTTCAACCGTGGGCATTGAAGCGCTGCCTGCCGTTCAGGACAGCAACTTCCTCTATATTGTGCAGCCGGACGATGATGTTTTCGGTGCAGCGCTGAAAAATAATTCGGTCTGGAACGGCCTGAATTTTGTCAAAGAAAAACGTACCTATGCATTGGACAGCAAGACATGGACGTTTGGCGGTCCTATCTCGTCAAAAGCGTTGGTTGACAACGTTGTTGCGGCGATTACGAAATGAGCCGGGGCTGAGTATTCTGTCCAGTTTATAACTGGTGCATGGCAAGCATGAATGGGGCGGTCTAACCGCTCTCATCCATGCTTTTTTTTATAGGCTTATAGAATGGCTGCTATCTCGTTGCATCTCTATTCGTTGTTTCCCCATTTTGTTCATTCTTCAGTTTATTCTTCACCCGTAGCTACAGGGTTCTCCTCATAGCTAATCCAGTTGCTCGTCGACGGAAATCGAGCCTGGGGACATACGCTGCATCTCCCGTATACTATAGGCATCTAGGTCCCGTTTAATACCTTAATTTGTATATACTAAAAACCTATTAAAACAACTGCAAACTTCCGACATATTATCTAAGAGCTTCTCGCTCAATATTCCTCGGGGAGATGGCAGCATGTCACAAAATTCTAAAAAGCGCGTATTCAGATCATCCAGCATTGCGAACACATTGGCCATGGTGTTGTTAGTCATTATCGTTGTCGTCTTTGCAACCTTGGGGACGTTCATGTTTGCAAGCACGCAAAGCATACTTGTTAAGCAGCAAGAGGCCATGCTCCAGACCAAGACGCAGGCCGTTGTCACTCAATTCGATGCGTTGTTTAAAGAAAAGGGATCACTTGTCAAACAAATGTCAACGAACAATCTTTTTAAGCAATATTTAGAAACCACCTCATCGGCAGAAATGGTGAAAACTTCTCCTTATGCTGCCGAAACAGTAGCGACTCTGGCAGCCATTGTAAAGGCAGAGCCATCTTTTGCCGACGCCTGGATTGCAGGAATATCTGGCAAAGGCTTCTTTCTTCAGAATGATGGTGTTGCTTCTAAACCGGATTTCGATATCCATACACGCCCATACTTCAAGCCAGCTGTTGAAGCAGACGGTTTATACTACTCAGAACCCTATAAGGACGTCAATTCGGGTAATGTGCTCATGGGCATTTTCTATCCGATTAAAGATAGCAGTAATCAATTAATCGGATTTGCTGCTGTCGATATTGCTTTCAAAGACATCCCTGCCGTTATGCAAAGCTATTCGCTTGGAAGCACAGGTTATTCGATTCTTGCATCCAAAACAGGTGATATTTTGTATCACCCCGATCAAAATAAAGTGCTGAAAGAAAAGATTAATGAAAGCACAGGTGATCTTGGAGAGATCGGAAAGAAAATGATTGCCGGCGAGTCCGGAGTACAGCTAATTAATGATAATGGCGAACGTCGTTATATCGGGTATGCAACCAGTAAAGATACGGGGTGGTCTGTAGGCTTAACCATTTCTGAAGAAGAGGTGCTCTCAGAATTAAGAGCGTTTACCTGGATTACCATTGGTGGTTTTGCGGCAGCCACCATCCTGCTCGTTGTGATTTGTTATATAACGCTCCGTTATCTGTTGAGATCAATACCGAAGTTGCTCGCAAAAATCAAACTGATTGAAAATGGTGATTTAACCGTTCAGTTTGATACACATTCCAACAACGAAATCGGGCAAATTTCTCAAGGAGTTCACAATATGGTTCAAAAAATTCAAGGCATGCTCCAAATGGTGGGCGGCTCCGCTCAAGTCTTGAATCAGTCTTCTCACGATTTGCAATCCATTTCTTCCAGAACCGCGATAACAATGAACGATACTGCGACAGCAATCAATGAGATTGCCAATGCAACGAACTACCAATCCATCGAAACGGATAACATTTTACAAAAAACCGGAGCATTATCCGGCCAAATTGACGAAATTGCCAATGATGCCAAAGCCATCGAAACGATGGTGCAAATCTCTGCCGAGCAAAGCGGAATGGGGCTAGCTGTAGTTGATCAGTTATCCAAATGGGCGGAAGAGAACCACAATTCCACACAAGCGATGTCGTCTATTATTCAGGAGATTGATCTAAGCCGTCACGAGATTTCGAGCTTCGTGGACACGGTCAACCAAATTGCAACGCAGACCAACCTGCTGGCGCTCAATGCTTCCATTGAAGCTGCACGTGCAGGAGAACAGGGCAAAGGGTTTGCCGTTGTTGCCGGGGAGGTTCGCAAGCTGGCTGAGCAGACGGCACTGGCGACACAGGAAATCTACAAGAAGGTACGTGTGATTGAAGAAAAAACCAGTGTTTCGGTTGAGCATACGGCTCACGGCCTGAAAATTGCAGAAGAAAATGCGAGATCGGTGGAGAACACGAAGCAAGTATTCTTTAGCATTAACAAGGATTTGGAAGATTTGAAATTGCGAATGATCCAGATCAGCAACAACACCTCCAAAGTCCACAAGCACAAAGATGAGATTTTGCAGGCGCTGGAGATCATCTCTTCCACCACGGAGGAGAATTCAGCTTCAACCGAAGAGGTTAGCGCCAGCACGCAGGAACAATTGGAGAGCTTCGAGCAGGTTGCTGAACTATCCAAACAATTAAGTCAATTGTCCAATAAGCTTCAAGACGAATTAAAACAGTTCAAGGTTGAGTAACAAGTCTATTAGGCATGATTTTGACTAAATATTCAGCAAAGCCCGCGATCAGCGCGGGCTTTTTAGCTTCAACAGCTGTTGTGGGGTAGAGGGCATGGTAGCTGGTGCGGGATACAGATAGATTAAACGTATAAACTGAAATTTAGCGGGGTGAAGATATGAATTGCTTTGAAAAAAATATGGTGTCCGTCTGGTACGGTCACTTTGCCTCTGATGATGAGTTATTTGAATATGTTGAGATTAAATACCCGGAAGATGAGAATGAGGATGTTTTTAGCGATTTTTTAAATGACCATGAAATAGATGATTTTGACGAAGATTTTGCTGAAGGAGTCTTTCTGATGGATGGGGCAGATAATGGTATAAAAGATGTTTCCTTTGTTGATTCTTTTTTATCTCCACTATTACATGATTTGAGTAAAATAGATGGCAAATATAATTCGTTGTTCTTTATATATGATTGTAATACAAGCGGTCTATCTGAAAAAAATGGCGACAAAATGCGCTTTTTAACGGCTTATCCTTATTGTATTAACAAATGAGAAACAAATAATCAGGCTCATCTTTTGTTTATGTGGGGAGTAGAGCGAGTTCCAATTGGATAGCTACTGAACCTGAAGCTGGAGTATCTGTTGGAGAAGGTGGCGGCAGTGCTATGGGATGATGTGACGGAGCAACTGGACAAATAAAGGTAAGACATTTTATGATAATGTAAATTGGACTTAATGGATCAATAATTTACTCTGAAAGAATCAGGGACTTAAGATGAATATCCATCTTAAGTCCCTTTTTTTGTGCAAAATTAGATTTCCAATTTTTTGAACGGCTGATATACTAAGGAGGCAAGTGAGATGAAGATAAACCTACTTTATCGGGATGAAAAAACGATCAGCGTACGCTTGGAGCGATACGGAGTCAAGGAGCGAGAAGGGATTCGATCCATACCAGGCAGGAAATGGGTTCCAGACGAAAAAATCTGGGCGATTCCGTACAGTATCTCGGCTGTAGAAAGCCTGTTGGAAGCGTATCGGAGTTGTAAGTTTGAGTACGACGAGCGCTTGAATAAAGAACTACCGTACATCCGGGAATGGCTGGATCGACGGGACACGCAGGCTAATGCGGTTCCCTCTTCTTCGGATCGAGGTGAATGGAATCCGAATCAGCGGCAAGAATTGCGCGATGCATTGGTGGCAAGGGGCTCAGCAGCAAGACGATTAAAGCATACATATCGCAAACGGAACGCTTTTTTGCCGATTTGCAAGGGACCGAAGCAAGCATAAATGATGCGGTGGTGCAAAAATATGCGCTGGTGCTGCTCGAAAAAGGTCTTTCGCACGCTTATGTTAACCAAGCGATCAGTGCGTTGAAATTTTATTTTCGCCATGTGCTAAAGCAGCCCAAATCCTCCGCCTATGTTCGTCCGAAAAAGGAGAGTAAACTACCGGATGTGCTGTCCCTGAATGAGGTCATGCGTCTGTTGAAAGTAGTGAAAAATCCAAAGCATAAGGCTATTCTGTACCTGACGTATACATCCGGGCTGCGGGTAAGCGAAGTGGTGAGGTTGCGTCCTGAAGACTGCGACCATGAACGGAAAGTGCTGAAAGTCCGTCAGGGAAAGGGCAGGAAGGATCGGCAAACGCTGCTCTCCGAAGCGGCTTTTGCGGTGGTCGAGCAGTACATAGGGGTGGAGCGGCCAGAAGACTGGCTGTTTCCAGGGCAGAGGGAAGGCCGCCACCTGACGGAACGTTCAGCGCAGAAAGTGTTTGAAAAAGCGCTGGCTGAAGCGGACATTCGCAAACAGGTGAGTATCCATTCGCTAAGGCATTCCTTTGCGACCCACTTGCTGGAGAATGGGATTGATCTTCGCTATATTTAGGAACTGCTAGGGCATCAGAGTGTGCGAACGACGGAGCGGTATACACATGTGAGCAGACGGGACATTGGGCGGATTCAAAGTCCGTTGGATCGGATGGGCGGGCTGGAGGATTGAAACGCAGAAAGTGCGGGAATAAGGAGAAAAGTGCAGGATTCACGAAGTTCGTAAATAAGACGAAGAGAGCATTCTTTCGGAAGTTCGTAAATAAGACGTTATCAGAAATAATCTAAGGAGGACTTCAAATGAGATTAAAAATGAATTTACTTGAGAATGCATATGATTTTTTAAATTCTTCACTTTCTTACTACAGTTATGCTGAAGAAGATTTTAGAGCGTGGAAAATTGCTTTTATAAATATTGTACAGTCAATTGAGTTGATGACTAAAGAGAAACTTAGACGTTCAAATAAGTTTCTGATTTATGAAAATATAGATAATCCTAAAAATACTATTTCATTTTCATTGGCATTAGATAGAATGATTAACATTCTTGAGCTACCTCTTGAAAAGAATGACGTTCAAAAAATCAAAAAGGCTATAGCATTAAGAAACCAAATGATGCACTTTGAAGTAGATTTACCTGTTCAAGAACTAAAATCAAAGTATTCAGTGTTATTTGAGTTTGCAACTTCATTTCATTATAGATTTCTGGATGGTGAATTACATAATTTCATTGATGAAGGACTATGGGAAGAAGAAGCTGAATTGATGGCTTTCTTCAAACAAGATTTTTTTATTTATAACTCTGAAGAGGTACATCGCTTATTCCCAAAAGATTTTATAGAATCAAAATATATTGAAGAATATCTGATAAAAGGCGAAGCGTATCCTCGAATTAGATACGGTGAAGAGAAGTATGAACGAGGATTAAGACATACTAGGGAAACTTGTGCTGATTGTATGGTTAAACAAGGTGAATTTCATGTGCCCGGATGTGACTGGGAGCAATGCCCAAAATGTTTTGGACAAGCAATTGGATGTGGTTGCAATTTTGAGGAAGAAGAGATTGTAGGATGATTCTATAGAAGGAATTACATCTGATAACATTATATTCACGCATCGGGCATACGCCCTCGGTCCGGCAGAAGGATTTCAGGGAGGCAGAGGCAGCCGGACACATCCGACTACGTCGGACGTCGTGAATTCGGGAACGTTAGGTAAAATTAATTGTTTTTAATCAAAGGAGTATGATTTAAAGATGAGTTTTACTTCAGAAAATATTCTTCCTGAAGGTACAGCCTATAATAAATTAATAAATTTAATAGCCTTGTTAGGCTACACAAAGCAAAGAAACGAATTCAAAAATCAAGGTATGCTAGCAAGTTATTTTTGGTATGAATATAAGAATTATAGATCGTATGTTGGAGTAGAACTCGACATTTATAAGAAAGACGGTAATATTTTAGTTTATACAAGAACTAGATCAGGGAGAAGTTATTGGGATTTAGAACATCAAAATAAAACTATTAAATATATAAAAGATTATTTTAAAGGAAGTTTTTCAACGGATGAGGGCAAAAACCGTTATTTTATAATAGATGAAAAAGTCCCTACTGAGTTAGAAGCAGGACTTTTTATCGCTAGGTGGGTTTACAAGAATGCACTTATTAAACCCAAAATATATTTAGATTCAAGGAATTTGAAAGGTGATATTTCAAGGGTAGAGCATACAGGCATTTCATTTATAGATGATCTAAATCCAAGATTCTTTTCTAATAACTTGTTAATACCTTACTTGGTAGCAACTTGGGAAGAATATTTGAAGAAATCATTTATTGTGATATTGAAATATACAGATAATAGGGACAAGCTGTTTAAAGAAGCGCGGTTTTCAGTAAATAATCTAAGAGATATCTCTGCTGGGAATACCTCAATTGAAGAGGCTTTAGTTGAAAAATTTTCATTTCAAAGACCACGAATAGTTGCAGAAAATTTTAAAAAGCTTGATGAAAAATTAGATATATTTACTGTATTAAACAAGCCGATTTTAAACAGAAAAGTTTCTCTTTTTGACTCTATTGAAGAAATTGTTGAGTTAAGAAATACATTTGTTCATGAAGGAGGTATGGATTTAAGTATCAATGACAAAAAACTTAAAGTCATCATCAAAGATTTTGAAGTTGCAGTAGATAGGATTTACGATAGATTTGGAGCTTATTATAATTTTGAACCTAGTAGAGATTTTTGATTCGAAGAACATATATTAACATCACCTAACATAATATTCACGCTGCGGACATTCGTCCTTGGCCCGGCATTCGCCGGACACCCGACATACGTCGGGTCATGAATACAGGAACGTTAGGTGTAATTATTGTGAAAATGAAATGAGGGGCACTATGAAGTGGGTCATATCTTTAGCTGGAGATGAAAAGGAACTTTATGAACTTTCAAAGTCACTCAATACCGAAAAGCTAACAATTTTCAAAGAAGAAGGTGAATATCGATTAAAGTCATCAGATATCTTCTCTACTGATGACTATAAAAATGTTTCAGAAAAAGTAGAAAATCTAGTGAAGCTAATAGATGGTGTGACAAAGTTAGTGTTGGGAACACATAAGAGAATTACTGTACCGGATATTTATCTTCTAAATGAATATGGCGGACGTACCTTCTTTATGAGTGCGGAGCTTTCTGGTTCTGCGAGTATGAAGGCAATTCCGCAAATAATAAAAGCTAATGGAACAATTGAGATTTCTATTTCTAATCCTGCTAATTCTGTACCTGATTTGTTAGAGCTGTGTGAAAAAAACGAGGTAATTGATAAAGTAATAAAATTGATATCGTACGATGATGAAAGTTGGGTAGGATTATATAAAATTTTTGAAGTAATAGCTAAAGAGGCTGATGTAAAATCTTTTTCTTCAATTTCTTCAGAGAGCCTTAAGAGATTTACTAGGACTGCTAACAGCTATAAAGCAATTGGAATGGAAGCAAGACATGCATTAGATTATGAACCTCCTAAAGAACCGATGTATATAACAGAAGCACAATCTTTAATTTATTTATTAGTAAACGAATGGATTAGACAGAAAAATTGATGCAATTATCCGAGGGAGGCAATAACTCCACCTAACATATTATTCACGCTACGGACACTCGTCCTTGGTCCGGCATTCGCCGGACACCCGACATGCGTCGGGTCGTGAATACAGGAACGTTATGTGTAATTATTGAAAAGATCATGGAGGGGAAATCTATGAAAAAGAAAGAATATAAAGATAGATTAATTGAATTACTTAATGAAGGAATTGAAGAACTAACAACAGACCAAGTAATCCACAAAACGAAATTATTGATTTTTGAATATGAGAAAAAACAAGCGTATAGTACAGAAAATAAGGGGAGACCTTGGACAGATGAAGAGTTAAGAGTAGTATTATCATTTGCACCAACTAAAGAAAACATACTGAAGTTGGCCAAAGGATTTAAACGTAGCTACGGGAGTATTGAACAAATTTTTAGATGGGCTGTAACCACCGATGAAGAGATTATAAATAAGGGAAGAGAAGATGATAGTTTTATAAAACAGATTAGAAGATTGTATAAAGAGATGGGTTGGAAGGCGTAAAATTAGAATGTCAATCAATGGAGTGATAACTACACATAACATAATATTCGAGCTGCGGCTCCGTTGGAGCCTAGGTCTGTGAGAAGGATTTCGGAGAGGCATTTCAGCAGACAACCCCGTTGGGGTTCATGAATACAGAAACGTTATGTGTAATTATTGAAAAGATCATGGAGGGGAAATTTATGAAAAAGAAAGAATATAAAGATAGATTAATTGAATTACTAATGAAGGAATTGAAGAACTAACAACAGACCAAGTAATCCACAAAACGAAATTGTTGATTTTTGAATATGAGAAAAAACAAGCGTATAGTACAGAAAATAAGGGGAGACCTTGGACAGATGAAGAGTTAAGAGTAGTATTATCATTTGCACCAACTAAAGAAAACATACTGAAGTTGGCCAAAGGATTTAAACGTAGCTACGGGAGTATTGAACAAATTTTTAGATGGGCTGTAACCACCGATGAAGAGATTATAAATAAGGGAAGAGAAGATGATAGTTTTATAAAACAGATTAGAAGATTGTATAAAGAGATGGGTTGGAAGGCGTAAATTAGAATGTCAATCAATGGAGTGATAACTACACATAACATAATATTCAAGCTGCGGCTCTGTTGGAGCCTGGGTCTGTGAGAAGGATTTCGGAGAGGCATTTCAGCAGACAACCCCTTCGGGGTTCATGAATACAGAAACGTTATGTGCAATATCTTGAAAAACTAAAAAGTGAGGGCTGTTATGAAAGTTTGGGTTTGTACTTGTTTTGATACAAGCTTTGATTTTTGTGAACAAAAATATAATGTCAGATACGATTCATTTGACATAGAAATAATTCGAGGGAGTTCAGAAGAAGGTCATAACTTATTTATTGAAACAACTAAAGAAAATGCTAAATTAGCGAACGAGGCAGCTAGAAGATTCTTAAGTGAGATTTGCTGGTTGTATCAATCAAGAGTAGAGATCATTGCTGGTGGTGGATGGGCCTCTCATAAGACGCCTACTAACGTTGCGTTTCGAAAATTTGCAAGGATAGGTGGGGGAATAGATTTAACTAGTTACAGGCAAATAGCTTCAACACATGAACAGAAAATTGCTTTAGGAATTTATAGAGAAGCATTCAGTTCAAATAGTATTTTTTATAAATTTTTGAGTTGTTTTAAAATCATCAATATGACTTATAAGACGGGGAAAGAACAAAAAGACTGGATAAATAATAATATAGAGAAACTCATTAAAAGTAAAAGTAAGATTGAACAGTTAAAGCAGGAAGGCATCACTAACTTGGGAGAACATTTTTATCATTCCGGGAGATGTGCTATAGCACATTCTAATATCATTAGCGGCGAACCCATTGCAGATGCTGACAATCATGAAGATAACTTTAGGATTGGAAGAGAGATTGAGGTTATCAAAGAATTAGCGGAAATAATTATGAGTGATGAACTAATGATACCGACTAGGGGACAACTAATTAAGTATTATTAAGCGTATCCATGGAGTCACGGTACAGCACATAACATATTATTCATGCATCAGGCATACGCCCTCGGTCCGGCAGAGGGATTTCAGGGAAGCAGAAGCAGCCGGACACACCCTGGCATACGCCAGGCGTCGTGAATACAGGAACGTTATAAGAAACCGATTAAAACAAAAAAAAGAGGAGTTTCAACATGATTTCTAAATTTGAAAACCCATTAACGAATGCATTGTCTCAAGGAATAAGTGAGCAGGATATTTTAGAGGCAGTTAAATCATCTGGGTATCCATTACAAACAATAATTACTGAAAAACTAAAATCTTTTGATTTGACAGAAGAATGGAGTTTCGTTGATAGAGATACTAAAAGCATGAGGAATATAGATATATTGGCTGAAAAAAGACTATATACTTATGAGGATTTCCCAGATACTAGAGTGCGACCTCACATAAGTTTATTGATAGAATGTAAGCAATCATCATTACCATACGTCTTTTTTCTAACAAAACATAAACCTTTTCTTGACAACTTTCCTATATATACTGGTTTGTTTAACAATAATCGCATTCAAATAAAATCCAACGACACAAGAGACACTTGGTCACTGTCAATAAATAGACTATTTGGTCTTGTTGAACATGATTTTATATGCAATTCTCCCTACAATTCAAAAGTTTTTAGCAAGTGTGTAAGGAAGGGAAGAGAATTTGAACTATCAGGAAGTGACACATATAATTCTGTTGTAATGCCAGTCATTAAGGCAATGAGTCACTATTCTCAAGTTTGCACTCCGCCGAAAACAGCTCATTATTTCAGTAGTTATTTAACTATGGGGATAGCAGTTATTGATGGTCCAATGTTAGGGATTAATGTTAATGAAGATGGCAACAACGAGTTAGTATTTACGCCTTGGGTCAGAGTATTACGTCATGAAAATGACGATGAATTGAAGTGGATGTACAAAGGTAAACATTATGTAATTGATGTTATCCACAAAGATTTCTTTTCAACTTATATCGATCAGCATTTAATGCCATTTGCAGAGTCATATGCTTCATATGCATTGAAGCACGCAAAGGTGTTAGCGAATGGAAAGGGATTTATTAAAGGGATGGGACAAGATTGCACTAATAATCTGGAAGATAGGTTGAAGTAATTTCAAAGGAGAGCCGGCATCTTATAACATTATATTCACGCATCGGGCATTCGCCCTCGGTCCGGCAGAAGAATTTCAGGGAGGCAGGAGCAGCCGGACACACCCAGCATTCGCTGGGCGTCGTGAATACAGGAACGTTATAGGAAATCAGCGTAAAAATTAAATATCAAAATCAATATTGTTAGTTACTTATTGAATTGTTTTTTTACGTTAATGGTCAAACGGAGGTAGACTATGAATGAGAACGAAATGCTTGTTTATCATATTGTGACTAGGAAAGAAATGAGTCCTGGACAGATTATCAATTTTGACAAAAACCAGAAGAACAACCTGTATCATTTCTTTTTTGAGAAGACATATACAAATAATAACGGTGAAGATATTTTTAAGATTTTACATGATCATTATTCAAATGAAGGATTGAAGCTGGATAAAGAGAACGCTGCAGCAACGATGAAGTATGCAGGACAAACGATCAGATCTGTTAGAGAAGTAATAGTAGAAATGGTGAGATTACAAGAATACCCGGATTATCCTTCTAGATTGTCTTGCTTATATGCTGCGAGAAGTTATGAGGATGCTTTGAAATGGAAGGAGATATTTGATTCTTTTAATCGGAAGGTTTTGCAGATTGTTAAGCTACGAGTAACAGGGAGTTATTTTGAAGGTGATGGGAACCTATTACCAAAGGTAGACGGAGCATCATTTTCAAAAAAAATCGAACAGGCTAGAGAATATTGGAAGGGAAATGTAAAAAACGAACTTCCTGAGCTTCTGATTAATGGAAAAATTGAAGTTGTTGAAATAATTGATGATTTCACATTAGTATAATCTGAGTATTTCAAAGGAGACGCTGACATCCTATAACATCATATTCACGCATCGGAGCCTGGCGGCTCCTCGGTCCGCGAGATATGATCGGCAGAGAAGTGGATTCAGCGGACACATCCGCACCGACTAACTGCGCAAGCGCAGCCGGACCCTGGAGGGTCCTTAAGTCGGTGGGACGTCGTGAATACGGTAACGTTATAGGAAATATCAGCAAACCATAATGATCTAGAAATTTCAGAGAAGGAATGAACCGATAATATGATGATTTCATACAACGTTGGTTCAAATAAAATCCAATTTAGAGCCGCTAGTATTTTATTACATAATAATAAAGTCCTACTTCAGAGGTAACTGTTTTTCCATTTTCATCCTCGTTCTACTTGCTTTTCTACTTCGTCAACCACTAATTATGGTTTTGAGCCATTAAGCGGCCTTGGTCCTGAATTTCTTTGGACTGAGGCCGTTTTGTTTTGCTTGCAACCGTTCATAATTGTAAAAGTGGAGTAGGTCCTAATGTCTCTTTCAAGCTCCTCAAAGGTAGGATAAGTATCTAAATAATACCTCTCATTTTAAAGTTCCCCAAAACGATTCCATAGGGCTATTATCGATGAAAGCCAGCGAAGTGTATTGATAGCCTCGGTCACTATGAAGCATAGGTTTACTTCCCGAAGCTTCTAGTAAAGCTAATTTCAAGGTCTGGAACACAAGAAGCTTGTTATTTGGAACGCCCGAATACATAGGAGACAATGGATTTGTCATAAAGGGTCAAGAATAGCGCTCTTAAATACGCTTTTTGACCCCTTCAGCTTCATTAACCGGTACACACGTTTAAGGTTAATCTTTTTTTCCGTATGATATCCACCAGCTCTGTAGCGCTTACATTCTTGCGAATTAAAGTTGCAAAAAGCTGTACTAAACTTATTAAATTAAAATAACTATAATCAAATTAAGAAAGGGGTTACATTTTATGAAGGAACGGACACGACGAATATTTGCAAGATTTTTAAGAGTAAGTACGCCATTAACTTTTGAGGATTTGAGCAAAGAATTTCGTATCAGTGAACGTACTTTACGAAACGAATTGGTGCTGATTAATGAATATTTGGCTGAAAATAATTATCCAGTTGTTACTACTTCAAGAGGCGAAGGAATGAAATTGGTTCTGCCTGATAAAGAAACGAAAAAGTTACTGGCGCAAGTCGGTGACAATAAGGAAAAGGATTATTATCGACCGGATGAACGTTTTCTTGCCTTGCTGTTGGATATTACAGATACTACAAAAACCACGTTGCTTTATGAAATGGAAGGGAAGTTGCAGGTATCTAAAAGTACGTTGGATGAAGATATGCGTAAACTTCGTCAATATTTAAATCAATATGGGATTTCCGTCGAAAGCTTGACGAAGCAAGGCATTGTATTGCAAGGGGATGAGCGGTCCATACGGTCTATGCTGTTTGAGGTTATTAATAGTATGACAGATATTGATCAACTGATGCGGTATACAGATACCGTAAGTAAATTTGTACTGGATTATTTGGATCGAAAAGTATTGCAAACACTTGGGAAACATTATGATGAATTATTGAAAAAGTCTAATGTGGAGACTAATCATGTGTACCGTAATCAGATCACTTTGTTTGTAGCTATATGGGGAAGACGTGTACAAGAAGGAAATACCGTTAGTGAATTAACAAAGGCACGGGCAGAGATAAAAGAAGGCCCGGTAAGAAATTTTGTGGATTCGATTTGTGCCGATTTTTCATTATATCCTTCGTTAAATGAAATTAAATATATTACATTCACCATTGAATCGTTGAAACCAAAAGATATGAATAGTTCATTTGATTGGGTTGCAGCACAATTGTTAGCGATTCAATTAATAGAACATGTAGAGAAAGTAACGGGGATTCCTTTTTCTCAGGAAGAAGAAGATTTATATGAAGGTTTGTATAAGCATATCACCGGATTGTTAAGTAGAACCAAGAACGATTTACAGGTATTTAATCCATTGAAAGACACGATTAAAGAATCTTATGCAGTAATTTATAACGCAGTAGCCTGCTTCAGCAAGCGAATAGAGGATTATACCAAGAAAGCATTATCGGAAGATGAGATTGGCTTCCTAACCGTGTATTTTTCCACTTCAGCAAGCCGGATGAACCAAGAAGAACAAGATGTTTATCAGGCGGTTGTCGTTTGTAATCATGGAATTTCAACCGGAAAACTATTAGCTTCCAATTTAAAAAGGCAGTTCAATATCGAGATTGTAGCCGTTTTAAGCTCGTATGAATTAGCTTTTATTGACAAGTTGGATGTAGATCTGATCTTTACTTCAATTCCCATTGAGTACCCTAAAAAGCCGATTTTATTACTAAACCCTATTTTAATGGAAAGTGATAAGAAGGAAGTAAAAGCGTTCTTATTTGAACACCAAAATAAAAGAAGAACGATTTCCAATAAATTGGATGCCACGAAGCTTATCCAGGATGTTCTGGCATTGATCGTTGACAGCGGCGGTACGATCACACAGGAAAGCTATGAGAAAGTAGAAGAAACTTTCAAACAACATCATTTAAAAATTAATACAAGGGAGATACAGCCGATGCTACAGGATGTTTTAACGGATTCTAACATTTTACTAAATCAGGAAGGGCAAGACTGGAAGGAGGTGATAACGAAGGTTGCAATGCCTCTATTACAAGAGGAGGTCATCGAAGGGCGATATATAACCGCAATGATTAAGTCTGTTGAAGAATTTGGGCCATATATTGTTGTGGGAAAGCATCTAGCGTTAGCACATGCACGGCCAGAAGACGGAGTCAATAAATTAGGCATCAGTGTCATGACGTTGAAGGAGCCAGTTCATTTTGGCCATCCGGATAACGATCCTGTAAAAATTGTCTTTTGCTTAGCTGCAGTAAATTCACATTCGCATATAAGAATTATGAAAAGTCTGGTTGAGTTAATTGACGATACAGAAAAATTAAATAAGTTAATTGTTGCAAAAGATATGAGGGCTTTTAATGAGGCATTACACGGGAATCCCCCAATTCAGGATATACAAAGCGAGCAGAAGATTCAATAAGACAGATTTCAAGATAGGATGAGTAGAAACCAAACGATTTAAATTAAGGGGAGAGCAGTATGAAAAAAGTAAATATCTTATTTGTATGTGGAGCAGGCTTGGGAAGCAGCTTTGCGTGTCAAATGGCGGCTGAGGATGTTCTAAGGAAGCTGGGTGTTGATGCGAAACTGGATCATAGTGATATCTCGTCCGCAGTATCAAATAAGCCGGATATCATTATGACTGCACAAAATTTCCAAACTCAATTTGAGAAATTCTCAATTGATCCCAAACAAACGACAATTATTTATTTGAAAAATATTGTATCCAAACAAGAAATTGAAGAAAAAATCACCCCGGTATTACAGGAAAAGGGCGCTTTGGCTTAATCCATTCTGGAAATAAGGAGGGAGAAAATGGGAGTAGTAAACTTTATTATCCAGAATATCTTGACACAAGCATCAATCACCGTTGCGTTGATTGCCATGTTAGGATTGATTTTGCAAAAGAAGTCATTAGGACAAGTGATTTCAGGTTCGTTAAAGACGTTGTTAGGGTTTATGGTGTTGTCGGCGGGTTCTAGTATTATTGTCAATAGTTTGACTTATTTTGGAAAGATTTTCACAGAAGGGTTCCATATGCAAGGGATTATTCCTTCGATTGAAGCAATTAACGGTCAAGCAATGAATGACTTAGGCTTAGGTCGGGATATTGCATTAACATTTTTGGCTATCTTTGTATTCAATATTTTAATTGCGCGGTTTACGAAATGGAAGTATATCTTTTTAACGGGTCAGGCGATTCTTTGGATGTCAACGATGACAACGGTGTTTGGATATTTCGCAGGTTTGCGCGGCGCCGCATTGATTTTGGTAGGCGGTTTCATTGGGGGGATTTTTGCCGTAGCTATGCCGGCGATTGCACAACCGTTTGTTCGTAAGATTACGGGTATGGATGAAATTGCTCTGGGACATTTTTGTACGGTTGGATATGTATTTGAAGCGGGTGTAGCGAAACTATTTGGTGAAAAGGGTGAAAACAAAAAATCAGTTGAAGATTGGAAATTACCAACGCAATTAGAGTTTTTACAAGATACGTATTTATCATTGATGGTATTGATGGTTCCGCTTTATATCATTACGGCAGCGTTTGCAGGTCCAGAGTTTGGTTCTACCTTATCGGGAAATACCAACTATATCATGTTTGCGTTTATACAGTCTATTCAATTCGTAGTAGGGGTATATGTCTTATTAGCCGGGGTTCGCTTATTGCTGGGTGAAATTGTTCCGGCATTTAGAGGGATCGCAATGCGCCTGGTTCCAAATGCGGTACCTGCGTTGGATTGTCCAGTACTGTTTCCATATAGCCCTAATGCAGTAATTGTAGGGTTCATCACAACTACGATAGGTTCAATTATTGCCATGTTTGTATTGCCTGTCTTTGGTTGGGCTATGATCTTGCCAGGTATACTAACAAACTTCTTCGCGGGTGGTACTGCCGGGATCTTTGGTAACTTAACGGGTGGACGTCGCGGAGCAATTATTGGAGGTATTGTACATGGCTTCTTCATTACGCTGTTACCGGCACTGTTAGTTACCATTTTCAATAATATGGGATTTGTCAATGCAACAGCGACAGATGTAGATACCGTAACAGCCGCTTTACTATATGCATGGATCATTGGTCCAATTCTAAAAGCATTTTAGGAATTTAAGTGGACCTTTTTAAGAAAGAGGTAGTGGGAGGTTTGCATCATGTTTGGATTTGGTAAGAAGAAGAATAAAGAACCGAAAAAAGAAGCGGCAGCAGAAGTGGTATTAACAGAAGAACGTAAGGAAGAATTATTACGTACTATTTCCTTGAAGAAGGAAGAAGTAAATCAAATAGCTGGAGAGGAACAAGCAAAAGTTTATGAAGAGATCGGCTTAGCATTTCATGAGCTTGGTGAAGAGGATGATGCGATCGATGCATTTGAAAAAAGTCTTCAAGCAAAAAAATCAGTTGGAGAAGGTTATAAGACTTTATTAAAACTTTATAACAAGAAACGTGCGGAAGCAGCAAAAGTAAATGATGAAGAATCATTACAGATCTATTTAAAGAAGATGGATCAAATGATGCAGGTTTCTAAAGATGTTACACGTGGTGTGCGATAAGGTAGCAAAATATAAAGAATTCTCAGGAGGGATATGATTTTATGTATATTACATTAAAAGAAGCAGCACTAAGAGCTGAAGAATTAAATTATACTGTCGGTGCATTTAACGCACATAATTTAGAGATGTTACCTGATATGATACGTGCGGCAAAAGAGCAAGGGGCACCCATTATTATTCAAACAAGTATTGATACAGCGAAATATATAGGTCATGAAAATTTCGTTGCCGTATGCAAGTCTATGGCTACAACAGAAATGGTAGATGTAGTGTTGCATTTGGACCATGCAAGAGACTTTGATGATATTAAAGAGGCAATTCACAAAGGATATACATCCGTAATGTTCGATGGTTCTCATTTACCTTTTAAAGAGAATATTATGAAGACAAGAGCGGTAGTAAACTATGCTCATAAACATGGTGTTTCAGTAGAGGGTGAATTAGGAACTATTGGCGGTACTGAAGAAGGGATCCATGTAGATGAAGATAAGAAGAGCTATACAGATCCCAAAGATGCCGTAGATTTTGTTAGAGCAACAGGAGTAGATGCTTTAGCAATCGCAATCGGTACTAATCACGGTCAATATAAATCCAAAACAGAAGTAAATATACCACTATTAAAAGAAATCAATGCGGTAGTCGATGTACCTCTAGTTATCCATGGGGGGACAGGTGTAAACGAAAAGGATATTCATGAATTAATTGATAATGGGATTCGTAAATTCAATGTTGGTACTGAGTTGTTAGTAACATGGACACAAACAGCGAAGGAAACATTTAGAGAAACAAAAGTAAATAAATCATTACGTCATAATATCATCCCATGTAATGAGGCAGTGAAAGAAGTTGTAAAACACAAAATAGGAATCTTTATGAATAAAGAGGGTCATCTCAATACAGTAAAATAATTACAAAAGTGTGTTAGTCTTTTTCATAAGGGATAATGAAGAGCAGAATAATAAGAAGAGTACAAGAATTCCTTGTGCTCTTTTTTAATGAGGTGATAGGGATGGATAGGGTTTTGATCTTATTAGCGGGTTTACCAGGTACAGGAAAAACTTATCTGAGCAATATCTTGATAAATTCTTTAGGTCCATTTCATATGCTTTCTCAGGATAGTCTGAAAGAATACTATTCTGATTTGTATGGTTACAATAATCTGGAAGAAAAGCAAGAGGTAGAGAAGATAGCATGGGTAAAATATTATGAATTAATGGAGAAACAAATGAAAGGAGAAAAAAATATCATATCTGATTATCCTTTTAGTCAGAAGCAAAAACCCAATATTCAGAAATTGGTAGAAGAATATGGTTATAAGGTTCTGACTATTCGATTAATTGGAGATTTAGATATTTTGTTTGAACGACAAAAAAAGCGGGATTTGGATCCGTCAAGGCATTTAAGCCATATTGTAACTTCATATAAAAAAGGGCGGTATTTGGCCGATAGAGGTAAAGCAGATCATTTATTGACTTATGAAGAATTTATAAAAAGATGTACAACAAGAGGATATGACACGTTTAAACTAGGGAAGTTATATGAAGTAGATGTAACAGATTATACAAAAGTGAATTATTCTAAGTTGTTGGAAGATATAAAACTGTGGAATGAAAATGATTGTGCAGAGAATTGAGTAAGTATAGGAAAATTCCTTGGTCTAAAGAATTAATCCTGAATTCGGTCAATATCGAGAATAATGTGAAGAAGATAAGAAGTGAATTGCCAAATTGTATGAATACAATAGATATATATACTGATGGTTACTACTTGAGGTTTCAACGGATTTTCTGAGGAATCAATTCATTATGGTGATGGTCGAAAAAAAGGGATACAAGCTCAATACGATCAATAACCGGATCAAAGCCATAAAACGATTCTTTCAGTTCCTATCGGATGAAGGCTGGATTGCGCATAATCCTGCTGAGCATTTGAAGTTGCGCAAAGGCCACCGGCCAACAATAGCTTCATTCTCAGAGGAGCAGGTTATTGCACTGCTTCAGCAACCTGATCAGCAGACCTTCATCGGCTTCCGTGATTTCGTCATGCTGTCCTTGATTTTGGATTGTGGTCTGCGAGTTGGTGAACTGACCAAGCTTAAAATGAACCAGGTCGATGTGAAGGAAAGCCAGTTGCTCGGGGTCATCGGGAAGAGTCGGAAGCCGCGGGATATTCCATTTTGTGACGATGTCCGTAAGTTGCTGATTCGGTATGTCAAAGCCAGAGGAGAAGTACCATCATTGCACTTTTTCGTCACATTGGATGGACATTCGCTCGGGGTACGATCTGTTCAAGCTTCTATTCGCAAGTATGGGGAAGCAGCAGGGATTAAGGACGTACGCTCTAGCCCACTCCAGCATACCTTTGCCAAGCTGTATATTATGAATGAAGGTGATCCTTACAGCCTGCAGGATATTTTGGGCCATACCTCGCAGGACATGGTCAAAAAATACGTGAATCTGTGGCGGCCGGAGATGAGATTCAAGCATGCGAAATCGTCGCCTATGAGGCGATTGTATAAAGAGAAGTTATTGGATTGAAGAGGGGAAATCGTGTGGGAGGGTATTGATGTATCTTCCCACTTCCATTTTGTAGTAATCCAATTGCACTTGAAATAGGAGGACGAAGACGAGTTGAAACAGGCTGATTATGGACATTTTTCAAAGCAGCCGTCAAAACTACGGTACGCTTAAGATCAAAAAAGCGTTGAACCAGCAAGGCTTTACGGTATCCAGGCGGAGAATTGGACGAATCATGAAGGAATACGGGTTGGTTTCCTCGTATACGGTCGCTCAGTACAAGCCTCATCCCACGAGATGCAATGAAGCCAAGCAAGCGAATGTACTGGACCGGAAATTTGAAGAAGAGCAGGAGTTATCTGTCGTCGTAAGTGATCTGACGTACGTCCGAGTGGGTTCATATTGGAACTACGTATGCTTCTTTGTAGATCTGTTTAACCGCGAGAATATCGGCTACAGTGCAGGCCCCCACAAGGATGCCAAGCTGGTTTACCGTGCTTTGGCTTCCGTTAAGGGCAACCTGAATGACATTCAGCTCTTCCATACCGACCGAAGCAATGAATTCAAGAATAAGCTCATCGACGCTGCGCTGGAGGCTTTTCAGATTGAGCGTTCTTTGAGCATGAAAGGCTGTCCCTATGACAATGCCGTTGCGGAAACTACTTTTAAAATTTTCAAAACGGAGTTTGTGAAGAAACGTCATTTTGAAAGTCTTGCTGAGCTAACCACAGAATTACATGACTATGTACACTGGTTTAACCATATTCGGATTCACGGTTCTCTGGATTACTTGAGTCCGGCTGAGTTCAAGCAGAGGCACCACAAAAAAATTGTCTAGTTTAGTGTTGACAATCCACATCAATAACAACAAGAGAAAGTAAAAACCCACCCCAAGGTTGACCGCCAAAGGTGGGTTTTTATTCCGAAAGCTTTAAGAAGGGATAAGCCATCCAAGCCAATTGTACTGACCAAGTGTTGACGCACTTGGTCTTTATTTAAGAATATGATAACACATGAGAAAAGATGAATCAAAGAAAAAATTAGATAAGTGAAGTGAAAAGCAGATTAGTAAGCAACCTCGAAGAAGCATTTCCATCATATAACATAGTATTAAAGCGGCGGTTCCTGAAGGACCCTTGGTCTGCTGGATGGATTTCGAAGATGTATTTCAGCAGACAACTCCTGACGGGGTTCATGAATACAGAAACGTTATACGACAGAATTTATCACAAAGATGGAGGTTTAATATGGATTCATTGTTAAGCCAAGAAGATTTAGATGAAATTGAATCAGTTGCTGCTGACTTTGAACAAAAATATAACAAGTTTACAACTGACACAAGTTCTGAGAGTGATCTTCAAACTATATTAAGAGCACACTTATATATTGAATACGAATTAGAGCAAATATTATTAAAAAACTTACTTCATCCAGAATTATTAAGAGATAAATTACGTTTCATTGACAAAGTAAGATTCGTGTTTTCAATGGGGCTGGTCCCAAGAGAGAACATGGACGCAATATTGAAGATCAATAATCTGAGGAATACATTTGCGCATAAGCTAGAATATAACTTTTTTGAAGAGGACTTAAATAAATTAATGGATTCTTTTTCAAATAAGCAGCGAACAGACTATGCATCATATTTAAAGGGAGAAACAATGGCTGGTGTAAGTGGAAAACTTAAAACAGCCCTTTTCACTATATGGATATCATTATATGAAGTTAATAACATCTCTAAGGAATTGGCCGAAAAGATGCAAAGGAACTTAGAGTATATAAAAAGAAATAATAAAAAGGTAGATTGATTCAATCTATAAAGGGAAACGTATACAGAAACAACAGCCGTAAACTGCGCATATAAGTTATGAGATACGTTTAACTGCAAATTATCCTATTTGAATTAATACGTACAGGAAGATAACTAATAGTGAAGGCAGATCTGAGAAGAAATTCCGTCGTATAACATAATATTCAAGCAGCGGCTCCTTTGGAGCCTTGGTCTGCGAGAGGAATTTCGAAGAGGCATTTCAGCAACAACCCCTGACGGGGTTCATGAATATAGAAACGTTATGAGACATCATCGTGATATAATTGAAGCAAAACCGATCAGGGCAGGAGAGACAGAATCCATGGATGACTTTACGAAGAAGCGGATTATGAAGATTATGGACAAGTACACCAAAAATGCAGTACCAGAACATGTGAAAAGCCAGATTAAAATCAGTTATAAGATCAGGGGAAATCATGTGACATTGATTGAAGAGAGACAAGGATACAAAAGCGATCAATGGGTGCAGACGCCTGTAGCACAGTTCAGATTAGATGAAAACGAATGGGAAATATATTGGCAAGACAGTAAAGGGAAATGGCATTTCATAGATGATATTGAACCGAATGAAGATTTTGAAACACAGTTAAAGATCGTGGATGAAGGACATAACGGACTATTTTGGGGCTAACTCGAAGAGGTCAATGACATCTCATAACATAATATTCAAGCAGCGGCTCCTTCGGAGCCTTGGTCTGCGGGGAGAATTTCGATGAAGTATTTCAGCAGACACATCCGACTTCGTCGGACATCGTGAATACAAAAACGTTATGTGTAATTATTGAAAAGATCATGGAGGGGAAATCTATGAAAAAGAAAGAATATAAAGATAGATTAATTGAATTACTTAATGAAGGAATTGAAGAACTAACAACAGACCAAGTAATCCACAAAACGAAATTATTGATTTTTGAATATGAGAAAAAACAAGCGTATAGTACAGAAAATAAGGGGAGACCTTGGACAGATGAAGAGTTAAGAGTAGTATTATCATTTGCCGCAACTAAAGAAAACATACTGAAGTTGGCCAAAGGATTTAAACGTAGTTACGGGAGTATTGAACAAATTTTTAGATGGGCTGTAACCACCGATGAAGAGATTATAAATAAGGGAAGGGAAGATGATAGTTTTATAAAACAGATTAGAAGATTGTATAAAGAGATGGGTTGGAAGGCGTAAATTAGGGTGTCAATCAATGGAGTGATAACTACACATAACATAATATTCAAGCAGCGGCTCCGTTGGAGCCTGGGTCTGTGAGAAGGATTTCGGAGAGGCATTTCAGCAGACAACCCCTTCGGGGTTCATGAATACAGAAACGTTATGAGAAATCAGTGCTAAGTGTTAGCCAATAAGATATTCAATGAGAGTGAAATGGGAGGATCTACAATGAAGATTGATTTTGCGATTGAATCAGATTATGAGTATATCTCGTTAAGAGACAAGCACATACATAAGACACTTATAAAAACAAAAATAAAAGAAAATGAAATTCTAATAATTAGAGAATCCAATCAAGAAATAGGTTGGATGAGATACGGATTTTTTTGGGACAACACACCATTTATGAATATGATATGGATAGATGAGGGGTATAGAGGAACAGGTATTGGTAAAAAAGTTGTCCACTATTGGGAAGAATTGATGAAACAAAAAGGATTTGAAATGGTTATGACCTCAACACTTTCAAATGAAGAAGCTCAACATTTTTATAGAAAGCTTGGATATAGAGATGCTGGATGTTTAATGCTTGAGAATGAACCTCTGGAAATAATACTGACAAAGGAGTTAACAAAAATTGACGTTGAGTAAATCAAGGAAGGCACTGACATCTGATAACATAATATTCAAGCTGCGGCTCCAATGGAGCCTAGGTCTGCGAGTTGGATTTCGAAGAGGGATTTCAGCAGACAACCCCTTTGGGGTTCATGAATACAGAAACGTTATCTGTAATGTCCTAAGCATGAGAATAGGAGATGAAAAAAATGAGAATTGACATAAAACAGAGGGTTGATAGAGCAATCTCAAACTTATTTGAACATGATCAATATTTACTAAGTCATGATCTACATGAAGGAACGATTACCCATAAGTTGGCAGTTTATCTTCAAGAAGAATTTAATGAATATGATGTTGATTTTGAGTACAACAGAAATGTTGATGAAGAAAGTAAAAAGAAAATGATTTATTTCTTAGAAAAAGAATGTGAAGAAATCAAAAGAGAATTCACTAAAGACATCACTGTAGATAGTATAGAATACATGGGGCTATCGACTTTTCCAGATATCATAATTCATAAAAGAGGAGAGAATATAAGCAATCATTTAGTTATAGAGATTAAAAAATCAACAAACAATAACAATATGGATAGAATTTTTGATTTGACGGATTGTCATATGAAGTGCGACACCTGCTGGAAATAAATAAAAAAGGGCCCATGGCCGGATTCGTGTAGAATGAAAGTTCCTACACCCACATTCACACAAGGAGAATCCACCATGAGCTACACACATCTTAGCATAATCGAACGAAGCAAGCTAGAAATCCTGCATCAGCAGGGGAAAAGTTCAAGAGCCATCGCTGAGGAGTTGGGGCGACATCATGGGACCATTTGCCGGGAAATCCGTCGGAATGCTCAGCTACAGTCCTACGAGGCAGAACGCTCCCAAAAGCTTACGCGCAGCGCCGCCAAGCTTCCGTACCCAAAGGCAAATGGACGGAGGAGCAAGCGGTGCAACTGGAAGAAAAGTTGCAAGCGACTTGGTCCCCCGAGCAGATTGTGGAGCGCTTTCGAGCAGAAAGTCGACCCATCGTTTGCTGCAAAACCATCTATCGCTGGATCTATGCCGGTCGCCTTGTTCACCGCTTCCTTAATGATTTCTATAAAGATCCAACTATCAGAACTCAATATAAGCAGTATTTCGAAAAAATGGAAGAAAAGCTTAGAAGAGATTCCATTAGATTCATTCTTCACATTAGACGATGTAGACCAGAAAGATAAGGAATATTTTTCACACTACACTATTGCCAACGGTATTTACGACTATCGTAATAATGCTGTTCATGAATTTCGAAATTTAATTGATTATGGAGGATTTATTAAAGTGCCTTTCCTATCTTATACAAGCAATTTGTACGAGGATCAGGAAGGGTGGTTCACAACTGATATTTCCATTTTCATTTTTACGTGCATTATTATTAAACTGCTATAACAAGGTTAGAAGCGAATATGAAGAATTTATTAAAGGAAGATTTCCTGAGGGTTTATCCTGAGGGCATAGTTCATCACATAGCAACAGATTAAAGCTGCGTCTCCTTAGGCAGCCTAGGTTTAATGGAAGGATTTCGGAGAGGGGTTTCAATAGATAACCCTACAAGCATGAATACGGAAACGTTATGCGCAACCTTAAATACTGACATAGAGAGAGGTAATAATAATGGCAAAAGTAACACAAGCAGATTTTTATTCCGGAGCAGCATTATCGCTTCTATTCAATAACAATATGATCCCTGCATTAACTTCAAAATGCTATTAATATGTGGTAAAGAAAAATTGAATAAAAGTGAAATAGTTATATTAGAGCATAATGAAATAAAGACATGCTTACTTGAAGCCGATAAAAAGAGTTTTACAATTTCGAGGAGAAAAAACGAGAAATATTATAGGATTTCTATGGGTGGAGGAAGAGAGAACAGTCTTCAAATTAAAGCAAATTTGTTAAATCAAATAGCAATCTAAAATACATAAATGCCCTATATTAAAAATATAAAAAATTGGCTTCGTCGCTATACTTCGTGGCTGCAAGTCTAAATCATAGAAATATGCAGAGTGGGAGAATCGGCATATTCTAAGCAAGGGGATACAGAATGAGAGGTTATACTTACAAGGATTACAGGATGGCATTCAGCTCACGGTTTCCTTGCTGTGTCAGTCTATGGGGGCAGAAGGCGAAAACGAAAGGCCGAATGCCTATAAAGCGTAGCGATCTTAAACTAAACCAAAGCAAGCCGAAACGACAAAAACACACGCTTCGGCTTGTTTTATATTTGTTTCTTATTTTTATCCCTTACTTCCCAGACACCGACTTGAACCAATCATTCACTTCTTGCGTAATCTGGTCACCGCCATTGGATTTCCAATTGGCTACAAATTGGTCAAAGGCATCAATCGGCAGCTTGCCGTAGATGATTTTGTTGAAGGTTTCCATTTCGGACTGGCGAAGCAGGTTCCATTTGGATACCATCGTTGGTGTCGCAGCACCGGTGAAGTAGTTCTGTTTGCGAATGTCTAATTGCGACATGACTACCTTGGCTGCGGCCCAGTTTTCGGGTTTGCGGAACTCGGCCATTTGTTTCTCATAAGGGGTTTCTGGCGTCTTCCCATCAGCCAGTTTAACGAGTGTCTTCATGTACAGATCCGGGATACGTGCCGGGCCAGTCAGGAAAGGGAACTCGTTGGAGAAGTCTTTAATCTTCTCTTTATCACTGGTCGGTTGTCCGTCCACGATGTCCCAATCGTAGCCTTTGGCGAAGCCGTATTCATATTCACTGCCAGCGGCCGGGTTAGCCAGGTTATCGAGCAGATAGTTATAGTACAGGAAAATGGCTTCAGGATGCTTCGCGTCCTTGTTAATCATAATACTGGCGTTGACGCCGGAGTTCTGCCATTTCGTACCGATGAGTCCATCTGGACCTGCTGGAATCAGATAAGCTTTAATTTTCGCTCCAGGTACATTCTTCAACAGATCGGGGGCTGGCCAGTCTGGAATCCAGTTGGCTCCGGGCAGAATGCCTGCGGCGCCTTTCGTCCAGCTCTCCGCAGATTTACCTTCATCCCACAGGGCGGAGTCGGTATGAATATAGCCTTTTTCCATCCATTCACTAAGCTTCGCGAGTGCCTGCTTTGCACCTGGATTAATGGAGCCGTACTCCAGATTGCCATCGGCGTCTTTGTTCCACTGCTCCTGGATCGTGCCGTATGCTCCGAATAACCAATCGAGTGAGCCCATCCAGGTGTTTGTATTATTTTTCAAGGAAATTGCGAGTGGAAAAACTTCATTAGGTGCTAAGCCATCCGGGTTCTCGTTCTTGAATTTATCCATGATATTTTCAAGATCCGCGATGGTTTTGGGAGCTTCCAGATTCAGCTTTTCCATCCAATCTTCCCTGAGCCACAGCAGCGTGTCGTTATTATCTGTGTATTCCAGGATCGGCATATTGTATTTCTTGCCGTCCTTGGTGAAAGGGTACCATAGCTCCGGATGCGCTGCCGCGTGGTCTTTCAGAATTTTATTTGCATACTTGTCGAACAACTCATCGATGGCAATGAATTGACCGGAATCAATAAGTTGATTGGTCAATACCGCATTGGTGGGTACCGAAACGAAATCAGGCAGCTTCTCGCCAGAGGCAATGGCCAACTGAAGCTTTTGTTTGTATTGATCATCATTGGCTGGATACCAGGTATCTTTATGCTTCATGCCCAGCGTTTCCAGCATCCACCGATCGTGAACGTTATTTTCTTTGGTGTCCCCTTGAACGTATTTCTTCGGCATCAACACCGAACTGAACTCAATGGGTGGATCGTATTTCCCTTTTGCAAAAGCAGCTTCTGCTTCGGGTGAACCGACCGCCGCCGGCGTATTATCGTTCGTGGCATTCTCATTGGATGTTTCGCCGCTGCCACAGGCTGTAATTGTGATAAGTGCAATGACCATGAGCAGCGACCACCATGTTTTGAATTTGATCATTCTTCAATCCCCCTACGGTGTATGATCTTTACAAATGTAACTGTATCAAGTCGGCGGGGATGGCATCTATATGAGTTTTTTAGTTTCGATAGGACTCTATCATGCTATTTATGATGGTCTCTGTACTCCTGCGGCGTGACCCCAAATTGGCGTTTGAACACCTTGATAAAATAAGCAGGGTCCATATATCCAATCTCCATGCTGATTTCATATACTTTTTTGGTGGTCATTTTCAGCTTGTGACAGGCACGATCCATGCGCAGGCGCGAGATATAATCACTTATGCCTTCACCAGTTTCAATCTTATAAATCTTGGACAAATGGGTCGGATGCAGATTGACATGGTCGGCCAGTACACGGAGGGAAACATCCAGATGCAGGTTTTTATCCGTAAAATCCTGAATCTTCTTCACATACTCGGAACGTATGTCTTTGATTTCGTTGGACGTGCCTTCCTTGAGTTTGCCGAGCACACTAAGCGACCATTTTCGCAGTTTACTGATGGTGGAGAAAGCTTTCCCGCTCTGCAGCCACTCCATATCGCTACCCATTAAGGTAGCCAGAGTAAGCCTATTTCGGTGTGCGAGATTGGTGAAAGAAGCCGTAATTAAAAAACCTGCCTCCATACAATGCTCCCACGATTCCGACCATTTCTCATCCAATTCCTCACAGACGGCTACTATTTTTTCTTCTGCGGCATCCCATTGCCCGCTCTCCAACAGATGAATGAAAGAGGGCGGAGTATACAGGACATCCAGGGGGCCCTGCGCTGCGGGCGTTTCCACGTCACTGACCCGCATCACGAATTCGCGCTCATCTCCGACAATTTGCCGGAAATAAGCCGAGGCCTGCCGAAAGCGGTCATATAGCTGTTTTGGAAACGGGAACCACTCGGTGATGACGATGGAGAGGGAACCCTTCAGGAACTGCTTGACCTTAGACTGAAGCTGCACAGAAAGCTTCTCCAGTATAGTTTCTTTTCCAATGTCGGTATCGTTCTCTTTAAGTTGAAGCAGAAACACCAGATATCCATGTTCCTCCTTCACGCCCCAGACTTCCATAAACTCACCCATAATCTCTTCAGCCATATTGATGACTGCATATTCGATCAAGGTTTGATCGTTGTTGTCATAGTGCCTGAATTCTTCTTCCATACGTACAAGCATTAACGCGTAATCTCCAGCGTGGAAGGGCAGATCGTAATTCGCAAGTTTCCGTTCCCATTCGCCGGCTGCGAATCGATGTCCCTGTAAGGCCTCAAGGAGCAGTCGACCACGTAAATGGGGCAGATTCTCCCGAAGGGTAAACTGGGTTCGTTTAAGTGAGCTTATGAGCTCCCATTCTGTGTTTAATTGATCAATAGCCTTTTGAACGGCGCCCATCAATTCATCGTCAGTCGATGGTTTCAGCAAGTAATCAACGGCCTCGTACTGGATGGCTTTTTTGGCGAAATCGAATTCGGAATATCCGGATAAAAGAATACACTTTATTTTTTTGTCACGGACTCTGATCCGTTCGATCAGTTCAATCCCTGTCATTTCGGGCATCTGAATATCCGAGATCACAATATCAATGGGGTGCGTATCGATAATTTGTAGTGCTTCATGTGCTGAGTAAGCTTTATGCACATGTTCAATCCCCAGCGTGTGCCAGGGTTTGGTCATGGAAAGGTTATCTACCCAGTGTGCTTCATCGTCTACGATGATCATCTGCATGTTATTTGTCTCCTTGTTGGTTTGTATATATAAGTTGAACGAATGATTTTACACGGGACCACTGCGCGGTCAGAACCAACTTCCGATCGCTGTTATCCCAGATTTTTTGAATCCCTTACAAAAGGGGAAATCTGGGGATAAGCCTATGTTTTCGATGTAGCTTTCTTTCAGAAAGCTTTTAGGCGAACGCTTCGCTTCTCCAGATCTGCCCTCTCCGTTATCGTGTAAATGTTTAGTTCAACTTATATCGTTATGATTTTCTTCCTCTGTTGGAATCTCCCAGATGATCTCTGTTCGGAATCCGCCGAGCGGGGACGGCTTGAAAATAAGGCATGACTGATTGCCGAATAGATGCATGATCCGCTGGTTCGTATTCCAGAGACCACAGCCCATTTCCTCCTGCAACGGCTGCTGCATTTTACGATTCAGAGCTTCCAACTGATCCGGGCTCAGGCCGGGTCCGTCGTCATCAATGTAAATTTTGCAGAAACCGTCCGAGCTTTCCCCGCTAATTCGGATTTCACCAGATGAATACGACTTCGCTATGCCGTGAATGACCGAATTTTCCACAATCGGTTGAAGCATTAAACGTGGAACAGACTGGCTAAGCATATGCTCAGGGATATCGATGTGATATTCAATTCTCCCATTGCGCAGCTTTTGGATATCCAAATAGTTGACGAGCAGCTTGATTTCTTCCTTCAAAGAAGACGTTTCTCGTTCCATTCGGGTGGTATAGCGATAGTATGCACTTAAGTTATAAGCCATAGAGATGACCGCTTCTTCATCCTTCATCTGGGCCATATTGATGATATAGCCAAGGCAGTTATACAGAAAATGGGGATTGATCTGCGCCTGTAGCTGCTTCAGCGTGGCTTCCCGGGCTCTGATCTTTTCATGAAATACATTCTCGATCAGATCTTGAATTTGATGAGACATATCATTAAATCGATGAAACAGAAATGAGAACTCATTCTGATCCTTGCTATGCAGACGTACGGAATAGTCTCCCCGCTGCACACGCTGTAAGCCCTGGATCAGCTTTTTGATCGGATATTGAACGTTTCTGTACAGTAGTATTGAAGCGGAAATGCCCACAACAAATAGCAGAATCATAAAGAGATAGAACAGGTTCCGACTGAGTGAAATGGGTTGCAGGATCTGATAGAGTGGGACCACATCTACTAAATGCCAATCCAAATATGAAGACTTTACAGAACTGACCAGATAGTTCTTCCCATTCAGCTTCACGACATCCGGTGTAGTGTCCTCCGGGGAGTGAGTATCCAGATAACGAATGAGTTCTTCGGATAGCTGCTTGTCTGCACTGCGGTTCAGAATGGGCGAATTCCCTTTGTGATAAAAGAAGGGATCGCCTTGTCCACCTTTCTTGTACGTGTCCAGCATGTTCTGAATGTTCTCATAACTGAAGCTGGCTTCAATCACCAGGTTGCTTCCCGTCAACATCCCCGGCTGGGCCAAGGAATCGGTAAAGAACCAGTAAAAGGATTGAAGCTCCTCTTGAGATTCCGCACCATGATCACCATATGTCCATTGGCCACTCATATTTCTTTTTAGGTAATTCTCATCATACCCTGATGATCTGTTGTAGTTGGCGATGACATCTTGGTTCTGCTGTGAATACACAGCATATCGGGTGGGCCATATATCGGTGACCCCGGATTGAAGCATCATCTTTTCCTGAATGACATATCGGGTCTGCATCTGGTCATAAAGATCATCCCACATGTTCAAACCATTGAATGCTCTGACATTGGGATCTCTAGAGAGAATAAGACTGAAATCCATCATCTGGTTAATGCGGGAATCGATCTGACTGGATAAAAACGTGAGCTGTTTGGTATTGGATATTTGCAGCTCTTTGCTTACGACATCGTAGGTGACATTGTTCGAGTAGGTATACATGATAATAATGGGGATGAACAAAACCACGATTAAGCAGTTTATTTTGGCAAACAGACTAAACCGGGATCGAGCCGTTCCTTGGAATAATATAAAGCGCTTCCATATATTCATAAAAGTCTCCTTCAATCGATATTCCTAACAAAACCATATCCATCCTAACAATGTTATATAGTCAGACCTGAGAATTGCCTGATACTATTTATAGCAGAGATCCCCATTACACACAAAAACTTTTTTTGGGAACAGGAGAGCGCTATGGAGGCTAACCGGGTGCCGCAGGCGAACATTGGAAGCAAGCCGAATAGAAGAAAAAAGAAAGTCTATAAACAACCATGGATTCTCCACTTGATGGTGTTGCCGGCGGCCATTATGGTTTTTATTTTTTCGTATATTCCGATGTCCGGGATTCTTATGGCATTTCAAGACTATAAACCTGCACTGGGTTTTTTCAATTCTGAATGGGTCGGACTGAAGCATTTCAGGTACATGTGGGAGAATGATTATTTCCTGCAAATTACGTGGAATACGCTGTTTTTTGCCTGCTCCAAAATGGTAATGAACCTGATTATTCCGTTTATCTTCGCCTTATTGTTGAATGAGGTCAGGAAGATGGCGCTCAAAAGAACCATTCAAACACTCGTGTATCTTCCGCACTTTTTGTCTTGGGTTACGCTATCAGGCATTCTGATCGATATTCTGGCCCAGACAGGGATCATCAATCAATTCCTTTCCTCTGTATTCGGCATCAAGCCGATTTTCTTCCTGGGGGATGGCAACTGGTTCCGCTTTACGATCATTGCAAGTGATGTCTGGAAGGAGTTTGGCTTCAACACGATCATTTTCCTGGCGGCACTGTCCGGTATTAATCCGTCACTCTATGAAGCGGCTGAAGTGGATGGGGCGGGGCGCTGGAAGCAGACGATGTATATTACCATCCCGGCGCTTATTCCGATTGGGATCGTGATCGCAACCCTGGCACTAGGCAATGTGCTCAATGCAAACTTCGATCAGATCTTTAACTTATATAGTCCATTAATCTATCAGCAAGCGGATATCATCGATACCTTTGTGTACAGGGAAGGTCTGCTTAGTGGGCAGTTCAGCTTCGCTACCGCCGTGAATTTATTTAAATCGGTTATTAGCTTAATCCTGATCGTGATCTCATACCGACTGGCATACCGATTCGCGGGGTACAGAATTTTCTAGAAAGGATGACGAGCCGATGTACCATAAAACGATTCCATATCGAGTATTCAGCATATTCAATAATGTGTTCCTGACCATCCTTTCGCTGCTCTGCTTGCTGCCTTTATATCACTTGCTCATGGTATCTCTTAGCGCATCCGCACCTGCCAATGCCGGACTGGTTACGTTCTGGCCGATTGGCTTTACGCTTGAAGCCTATGCGAAGACGTTTGATAATGCCAATTTCCTCTCCTCCTTGTGGGTGTCTGTGAAGCGGACGGTACTTGGAACGGGACTTGCGTTAGTGGTAAATACGATTGCAGCGTATGCGCTTTCCAAGGAGACGCGAGTCTTCCGTGCACGCAATATCTACCTTTGGTATTTTGTCATCACCATGTTATTCAGCGGTGGTCTCATTCCGGGCTACATTCTGATTCTGAAGCTTGGACTGATGAATACATTGCTGGCATTGATTCTGCCTGGATTGGTTGCGGTATTTAACATTATTCTGCTGCTTAATTTCTTCCGTACCGTACCCAAGGATCTGGAGGAAGCCGCTTTTATTGATGGGGCAGGGCATTTGCAGACTTTTATCAAAATATATTTGCCCGTCTCCATACCCGTCATTGCCACGGTTTCCCTATTCATGATGGTCGGACATTGGAACTCTTATTTTGACGGGATGATCTATATTCGAGATTCAGAAAAGCTTCCGCTGGCGACATTTATGCAGACGATTATCGTTCAGGCCGACATGTCCAAGCTCGACCCGGAAGCCGTCGCCAATCTATCCCAGCGAACCATTCGGGCCTCGCAAATCTTTATCAGTGCACTGCCGATCCTGCTCGTGTATCCGTTTCTGCAACGTTATTTTGTGACCGGGATCGTGGTCGGGGCGGTAAAAGAATAATAAATCTACCTATTGAAATAGGGTTTGAAAAGGGAGTTACTGAACTAGTCCGAGACTAGGCCATGTAACTTCTTTTTTTAACGTAGAGGTGGGGGGAGAGTAAAAACTCAACGCTTAATTTAGTAGTAGTTATAACACAGCGCTATAAGCATGTCAGCACGAAAAATATCCAGCGTATTCAGAGCCTGCTGGATCACATGGATATGGAAGCTTGAGCACTCTGCTTAGTATTCCCTTTTCACCAATTTTTTCTTCGCAAGTGGAACTGAGTGCGTTATCATATATGTAGTTCAGATACTAACTTGAAGATGCAGTATTTACGAAGTACATAGATTAGATGTTAGTTGAAATACACGCAATGATGAAATGAGGGAATGAGATGCCAGAATATTCTCAAATCCAAACCTATATAAAGTGCGATCAAAGTAATATAAAAGAGATCATGCTTGACTTTATAATCGCATTAAATAACTGTGGTATTAAAGACGCTGATAAGTAATGAGCAAACTGCCATCTTGTATCATTATCAGCGTTAGGTGAAATCATAGCTATGAATATATCAATTGAATGTTATCCTGGGGGCAAATATGAAAACATATATTTACTTTGTTAGACATAGTGAATCATCCAAATCGGAAGGAAATGAAAGAACTCGAGGATTAACTAAAAAAGGAAAGTTTGATTCCCATAGAATAACCGAACTGCTGAAGGATGAAGGAATTAGTGTATTTATTTCAAGTCCATATGTTCGAGCAATCCTAACAATTGAAGAGTTGGCACAACAAAGTGATAAAGAGATTTTAGTGTTTGAAGATCTTAAAGAACTTGTATTTTCAAGAGAGGATACGATTATTCCAGACGAAGAAGTATACTCACTCGTAAGTAAGATGTTTAAAGACCCGTATTATAAGGAACCTTTTGGTGAGTCCATAAATGACTGTCAAAGACGATCTGTAACAAGATTAAAAGAAATAATAATGAACTATAAGGGGCAGAAGATAGCAATAGGAACACATGGATTGGTCATGATATTAATGATGAGATACTTCGATGATCAATACGGGTATGAGTTCTTAATGAAAACCTCAAAACCAGATGTATATAGAATGGAGTTCAACGATGAAGAATTAATAGATACTCAAAGAATATATAAAGAAGTGAATTGTGGGTGAATTCGAGAAAGGCTGTGATATCATATAACATTGCATTCAACGCTGCGGGCCGAGACAAGCTCGACCCTTGGTCCGGAAGAGGCATTTCAGGGGAGTGGATCCACCGGACACATTCAACCGGCTAAGTGGCAGAGCCACCCGGACCTGCGGTCCTTAAGCCGCTTGGACGTCGTGAACACAGAAACGTTATAGGAAATCAGCAACATTATAAAAATACATTATAAGTTATTGATCATTTATTACAAAGATGCCTTTCAGCTATCGGACGGTTGAGTTAAAGAACGGGTAGAACTTTGTTTTCTCTTTTTATAGAATTCATATAAAACAAGTGATTGATAATGTAGGAGGCGGTACCATTGAAAACAATTCAAAAGATGTTTGAGCATTTAAATTGGGCTAATCAAAGCATTCTAGAAGTATTTCAAAATGTAGAGATTGGGGAGCAGCAGTTAAGTTTATTTACTCATATTCTATATGCTGAACAAATATGGTTAACTAGATTAAAAGGAATGGACAGTTCACAAATGCCTATCTGGTCGGATGGTGATATAACAGTCTGTGCAAAACTTATTAAACAAAATGAAGAAAACTTCAAAACATTTCTCGCTGAAATAGCAAAAACTGACCTGGATAACTTAATAACATACACAAATAGTAGTGGTAAAGAGTTTATGACTTCTATACGAGATATTTTAACTCACGTAGCACTTCATGGTCAGTATCATCGAGGACAGATTAACTCGCGACTTCGAGTAGATGGTATTGATCCAGTTAACATTGATTATATTACTTTTGTAAGATAGATGTATCAGATTAAGTAACCCCTTGCTGAAGAACTGTTCTAATTGTTTGCTTGTTGAACTCATGGATAACGTTGCTACGTAAACTTGTAAAATACAATTCAGATATTACGCATTGTTGTTACGCTAACGAGACACGATATTTAAAAATAACTAAAGTTGGGGAATACAAAGAAGGCGCTGACATCCTATAACATTAATTTCTGCTTCGTCGCTACCTTTCCTTGGTCGCCAAGTGGGTTTTCGGAGAAGCTTATTCAGACGATCATTCAAACGGCTAAGTCTGACGACCCGATGCTACGCACCTTAAGCCGCTTGAACGTAAGAAATGTGCAACATTATACGACAGAATCAAAAGAAAAAAGAGCCAATGGGCTCTCAATCTAAAGATAAATCTAATTCGTTATGTAGGTGAAGAGCATCTTTAAAACCTTGCAAATAGATTTCACGCTCTAAAATAGTTTGAACAGAAAGGTCTGCGTCATCAAAAAGGAATAGAGTCTTTTGTATATCCTCTGATAGTAGTTCATGTAACTGCTTGAAGTAAAGATTCCGTTCGGATGAGAACTGGTTGTAGCTGGAGTTGTTTTTGATAAGCTCGCCATATAAAGATTCAATTCGATTACGAATCAGTGAATCGAGTAAGACTTCTAAAGAAGTATGCATAATTGAACATCATCCAATGGGTTTAATTTTGCGAATAAAAGTTTAACTTATTGAATATAATTTTAACACGAACATATAAGTCAATACATGTTGAAGACGTTTTGATAAAGAAAATATACTTTCATATAATTAAAGAAAATTCACTTCATGTGTGAAAGGAATATCAGATGATTAGTTACAAACCTTTTCAAAAATTATTGATCGACAGGGAAATTAAGAAGCAGGATTTACTGAAAATGACGGGGATTTCGTCTGCTACAATGGCGAAGCTCAATACGAATGAATATGTGTCATTAGAAGTAATTGATAAATTATGTACGGCTTTAGGTTGTCAACCAGGAGATTTATTGGAACACATAGCAGAGCAATGACAGATTAGGATCAAGGAAGAATTTTGGTTGATCGAAGAAGTGATTCTGTCGTATAACATAATATTCAAGCTGCGCTCCTGACGGAGCTTAGTCTGCGGATGGATTTCGAAGAGGCATCTCAGCATACAACCCCTTTGGGGTTCATGAATACAGAAGCGTTATGCGAAACACTTGCATATATTTGAAGTTAACTCAAGGGGGATTTAAATGAGCAAGTATGACCAAGCAGCTATTGAAGCAGTAGAGCTAATTTATCAAGGAGCAACTAATTCACCAGTCGAAGCCTGGGATATTGCTACGTCTGAATTGTTTGGTAAAGGATCATGGGGGCAAAAGAAGGGGTGTCCAAAGAACGCTTTTCTGGGATTATGCGAAGAGGGATGTATTGAAGGGATTCCAAAAGGTCTTTATAACACAAGAAGAAAATCAAAAAACAAGGATTATGCAATTAAGGCTGTTAAATTAATAAAGGTACAACCAAATCTATTAGAAAACATTAAAGAACTATGGAACAAGGTTACTAATAATAGTGGAATATCACACAATCATCAAATGGATGTTGTAAAGGCACTCTCTAAGAAGAATTACATACAAGGATAATCCTCATGGTATTCTCAGGGATGGCAATTGCAACGCATAACATAATATTCAAGCAGCGGCTCCGATGGAGCCTGGGTCTGCGGGAAGGATTTCGGAGAGGCACTTCAGCAGACAACCCTGACGGGTTCAGGAATCGTTAGAACATTAGGCGTAATTCCTAAAAAAATAATTAATGAACTGACTATAAGATCATTTCAATTAGGGGAAGATTCGTAATGATTATTAAACCAAATGACTTTAATGTGAAAGAACTAAAATATCGTATTAGATCTACAGCAGTTGAAGATGCAAAAAGCTTGTCTGAGCTACGATTACAAATTGATAGCGAGACAGAAAATATGGACAGAGAAAGTGGAGAAGAATTTATTGACGCCTCCGGATTTGAGGAGATAATTAAAACAGATCAAGCGAGTCCAAGGAACCTATTCTTAGTTGCTGAAATTGAAAATCGCATTGTTGGTTTTTCGCGGTGCGAAGGAACAAATTTAAAGCGACTATTGCATAAAGTGGAATTTGGAATATGCGTACTAAAAGAATTTTGGGGATATGGAATTGGAAAGAATCTATTAAGAGAGTCTATAATATGGGCTGATTCAGTTGGTATACAAAAAATGGTATTGAACGTGTTAGAGACAAATGAGAACGCAATAGAATTATATAAAAAACAAGGATTTGAAATTGAAGGAGTATTAAAACATGATAAGTTGCTTACTGATGGTAGACTATACAGTAGCATTGTAATGGGTAGATTTAAAGAAAAATAAAACAAATGTTAGCAATTCATAGGAGTCAGGAACTACGCATAACATAATATTCAAGCTGCGGCATATGTTAAAATGATAAAAAGAAGAAATAGGACGAAAAGCTAAGAGGTAGAACACATGAAATGGCAAGAAGTTAGAGAACTGTTCCCTGACCAATTTGTTCTGGTTTCTATAATTAATTATCATGAGGAAGACAACAAAAAAATAGTAGATGAAGTTGCACCGATTCGCACAATATCAGAAGAAGATGCGAATAAAGAGTTTTTTCAAGTAAAGCCTGGGAACATAGTGTACCATACATCAAATCAAGACTTTGTGATTCACCTCCGCAGAGATACAGCATTCAAAATATAGAAATAGATGTAGGCATATTGCCTTAAGATACATAAAGGACTCCTCGGGTTGGATATTCTGAAACAACAAAATTTTATAATTGACTTGAAAATATTAGAATTACGTAAGTGAATTTTGAAAAAGAATAAATGAATTGAAATTAAGGATGTCGCCGAAATCATATAACAATGCATCTAAGCTGCGGGGCTTGTGCCCTTTGGTTATCAGGTGTCAAGCACAGAAGCATATTCAGATAACACACGATAGGACCTAAGATAAGAGCTATCTAAGGTCGGGTCATGTCATAGATGCGGAAACGTTATATGCAATCGGGGCAAACCAATAGAACGTAGAAAAAAGTCAGCTTTGGAGTTCTGTAGAAGGTTGCAATTTCAAGAAACCATTCTCACTAAGCTCAAGTTGAGTCCTTGTTGATTTTCAAACAAAGCAAATAAACTGCCATGAGCTATAGTTGCTTGGCAGTTTATTTGCTTTAGAACCTGTGTATCCGTTGAGAATGCCTATTCCTCTCCGGTAGCCACCGGATTTTCCTCATAGCTGATCCAGTCGCTCCAACTGCCCTCATATGTTATAACGTCTGATTATCATGACGCCTATGTTACAATAGGGTGACAAAGGGGGAGTCATTATTGAATAAACAAAAAATAGTGATTATTGGCGCAGGGATTGTCGGGGCGTCCGTGGCCTATCATCTGGCCAAACGAAATCAAGATGTAACAGTTATTGAACGACACCCCGCCGCGGCGCGTGAAGTCACGGAAAAATCTTTTGCCTGGATACATACGACTCATAGGGTGGCTCCCGAATACTGGCATTTGTACGATGCAGCTTTGGAAGAATATCATGCGCTTCAGCAAGAGCTGTCCGAACTGAAAATTCATTGGCATGGAGCGCTGACTTGGGGCACTCCGCCCCTAAGGGAGCAACTCCACTTTCAAAAATTAAACCGGGAGCAGCTTGAGGCATTGGAGCCGAATCTGAAGGAATATCCGGATGAAGCGATGTTTGCCAGCGAAGAAGGTGCGGTGGACCCTATAGGGGTAACGGAGCTGTTGTTGAGCAAAGCGCAGGAGTACGGAGCAAAGGTTCAGTTCGGTACCAACGTTACACAGCTGCAGCAAGAAGATTCCCGCCTGGTCGGCGTCCATACGTCCAAGGGTTTTCTGGAGTCGGATGTCGTGGTATTGGCCGCAGGTACAGGCATACCCGAACTTTGCAACCCGTTAGGTTGTCCCGTGCCGGTAACGTCGTCGCCTTCCATTCTGATTCGGATGAAAACTGCGAATAAACTGATACGCACATTAATCTCAAATGCGCAATTTGAAGCGCGTCAACTGACGGATTATACGCTGCTGGCTGCGGAAGATTATATCGACGAGTCGGAGGAAAACGGACCAGAGGCGGTCGGTAAGCGAGCGTTCGACACGTTGCGTCGCAGTCTGAAGGACGGGAATCAACTGGAACTGGAAAGCATAAAGGTCGGGATGAGACCAATGCCTGAAGACGGCTATCCGATCGTGGGCTTCCAAGATCACATAAAGGGACTTTATCTGGCGGTGATGCATTCTGCGATTACGCTGGCGCCGCTGATTGCGCATCTGGCTGCAAGTGAAATAATCGATCGGGAATCAAGAAGTGAATTAGACCCTTGTCGACTCTCCCGATTTTAGGACCACTTGAGGGATGTTCTCGCTGTTTCTCGCGCGTGAGGTTGTGAATCAAGTGGAATCGCATGTACGTGAGGTGCTGTAGGACAATATACAGCTCCAGCATGACGATGGTGGTCGTCCGACCACGAGCAAAATCACAGTGTCTTTCAACTTTCAAAAGGTGGGGGCCAGAATGTAGAATACAAAGCTTCCCAAAATCAACATTACCGTTTTGTAAGTACGTTCACCTCCATTCGTTGACTCCGTGTTGACCTCGATACTCCTGAGCACAACGCAAAAGAGTACATCGCTACATGAGCGATGTACTCCAAATTACATACTGTATATCTACTTAAGCCTTCTACTCTTCCCCAGTCGCAATAGAATTCTCACTGTAAGAAATCCAACCGCTCCTGCTAAAGATATAACTTAGGAAATCGCTTGGTGATGTATTCAGACTTTACAAACTGCTATGCATCTTTCCGCTTTTACTCTTCCCCCACCACAATTGGATTCTCCTCATAAGAAATCCAATCGCTCCAGCTCCCCGGATATAACCGCACCTTACTAAATCCTGCCTCGCCCAAGGCCAGCACATTCGGGCAGGCGGATACGCCAGAACCGCAATACACGATAATTTCTGCATTTGGGTCAAGGTCGGCAAAGTGCTGCTGCAACTGTTCCGAATTTTTAAATGTACCCTTTTCGTCCAAAACCTCTTTCCAAAAGAAATTCACCGCACCGGGGATATGCCCCGCTGCTTGATCTATGGGCTCTTCCAGTCCCAGGTAGCGCGGCCGCTCTCTGGAGTCGATCAATATAGGTGAAAAACCGATATAGGAGCCAATAGGAACAGAACCTTCGGATATACGTTGTACTTCTTCCATACTTGTGAGCATTTGTGGCTGAACATTTGCCACAAAGGTCGAGGGAATGCGAATCGGCTGGTCTGCCGTAATTGGGAACTTCGCTTCCTTCCAGAAGCTGTAGCTTTCATCCAGCACATACACCTGCTCATGCCCCAAATAGCGCAGTAGCCACCAGAAGCGGGAGGCCATCATGCCGCCTTGATCATCGTAGGCGATGATGCGTGAAGAGGCGTTGATTCCGGCGCGACTCAGGCGCGCGGCAAGTGTGTCAGCATCCGGCAAAGGATGACGTCCACCATGTTCACCCAGAGGAGCCGTGAGGTCTTCCTCCAGGTCGAAGTGAACAGCCCCCGGAATATGATCCTCATTAAATTGAGCCCGTCCCGCTCCGGCTTGTCCGAGCAGAGAACGGCAGTCGGCGATGATGATATCTGGCTCATATAGTCGAGCTAACAGCCAGCGTTTGGATACAAGGGATTTCATAAGGGATTCCGCCTTTCCTTTTTATCATTAAGATTATTCAATTGAGTACCGTTCATGAAAATGGGGTAAATAAGTTAGGAGCCTGTCTTAAGGGGAAGCTCACTGGCAGGCAATTCACTTTGGTGGACAACTTGCTTCTTGAAATCCGTTCCGTATCGGATAAAAATCCATACCCCGAACAGAATGAAGAAGCCTGCACCAAATTGTAAGGCAGAAAGTTTTTCTCCTAGCAACACCCAAGCCAGCAGGGAAGAAATAACGGGTTCACCGAGTACCGCCATCGACACCGCTGTGGCGTTAATGTATTTGAGCAGCCAGTTAAACAGGTAATGGCCGAACAGCGTGGGCACAATGGCGAGCAACAGGAACAATCCCCATTCCCGTGGAGCATATCCGGTAAAGGGAATCGTGTTGATCACATTATACAGCGCAAGCGATGTGGCCGCGATGGCGAATACCCAAAAGTTATACACAAAGGCGCTCAAATGCTCGCGCAGATGCTTGCCCATCAGCATATGGATAGAGACGGCCACCATCCCCAGAAAAGATAAGGCATCTCCAAGCAAGGCTTGTCCCGAGGCATGAAAATCCCCGGCTCCGATCGCCAGCGAGCCAACAAAAGCCAGGCCCATTCCGATGAGCATAGCGCGGTTTGTGCCCGTGCGGAAAAACAAAAAAGAACCGAGCATGACAAGGATCGGCTCCAGTGTCATAATAACGGTAGAGCTTGCAACTGTGGTCAGTCGCAGCGAGCCCATCCAGAGCAAGAAGTGCAGCCCTAGTGCAATACCGGACCAGATGATTAGCATCCATTGCTTGCGAGTCAGGCTAAACAGCTCGGTGCGGTATTTCCAGACCAGAGGCAGCATGACCAGATTGGTCAGGTACAAGCGGTACATAGCGATGACGGACACCTCGGCTTCAGACCATCTTACGAAGATCGAGGAGAACGAAATAGCGATAATACCTACGATGTACAGTAGTTCAAAGGAAAATGACGGTTTGTGCGCTTGATTCATGTGACAGCTCCATCCAGTACGGAGGAAGAATAATACGTGTACGTTTCCTTCCATCGGTATCTCGAAAATTAGATTTAATACAGCCCATTATACCGTACCTGACATCTGCGTGGGATATAAAAAGCGGGAGCAGGAAGAAGGATTTTAAGTATGAAGCTGCGTAGAACTTTTGCCGCACAAACTCGTCTATCATAAGTGGAGGTGGATTTTATGAAAAAACGCAACACATTTTCAATCATACTGTTAACTGTAGTGTCAGTGCTGGCTCTGTCAGCCTGTGGAACGAAACCGCAAACCAATAATACCGCACCTCAAGGGGCAGACCAACCGCAGACGCAACAGCCACAAGTTAAACCGGAGCCAATCGCCGAGCCTGAGGTTAAAAAGGGAACAGGTGTATACAACGGAGCCGCTGACCCGCACACGGTTGAAATTGAAACCAATGGTGAAGCCCAGTCTTTCCAACTGGGTGACGGACTGGACACGGTGGTAGCCGGACTTGAGGAAGGCGATTCGGTCGCATTTGAATACAACGAAAAAGCAGTGGAAGGCGACGCGGTTGCCAAGCAACTGATTTTGACGAAAATTGAAAAAACAGAAACTGCAACAGACAGCACGCAAAACGGCAGCTCCGGTCAAGCAGTAGGCGGTGAACGCCCGAAAACTCAAGCTTTTGAGCTTGGCCTTGAAGGGAAAAAGGAAAAGCAGACCGCTACATTGGCTGAAGGAGGGGGATATTCACTGTATGTGTTTGACCCCATGTCCCTGTTTCCTGATCAAAACCGCGTAGCCTTAGCTGTAGATGATAACTATTACGCTGAAATTACGAAGCTGCCTTCCGATTTTAATCTGGACGAGCTTCAAAAGGAAGGCGAAAAGGATCTGTCTTCTATTGGTAAAGCGGTGAAAGTAGACAAAGCCAAAGTGCCTCAAGCGCTGACCAGCAGCCGTCTGTTCCTGCAAGCGAACGGTTCGAAGGCCACACGCCAATATATTGTTGTAGAAAATAAAACAGGCGGCTTCATCGTGAAGGTAAACATTCCTCAGGGCGAGCCTGCCGAGGGCTTCGAATCCTTCATTTATACATCGCTGGAGAGCCTACAAGCCAACAAGTAACTCGAATCCGTAATTGCGAGACCTGCACTTTTGTGCTATAAAGGATGAGAGAATAAGATCATTCCGGCTTGCGAAGTCGTATGAAGCGATGAAGGAGTTGTTCGATTTACTATGTCCATCGAAATGAATACACAAGAAGTCATCAACGTGATTAAAAACAGTAAGAAAAAAACACCTGTTAAAGTATATGTAAAAGGGGCTTTGGCTTCCGCATCATTCGGCGAGAATGTTCAAGCTTTTATTTCCGGAGACAGCGGCGTTGTATTTGGCGATTGGGCCGACATCAAGCCTGTATTGGACAGCGTTAACGCTAAAGAAGAAGACTATGTGGTGGAAAACGACCGCCGCAATTCCGCAGTGCCTATGCTCGATCTGAAAGGCATCAATGCCCGCATCGAGCCAGGCGCGTATATTCGCGATATGGTTGGTATCGGTAATAACGCAGTCATTATGATGGGTGCAGTCATTAACATCGGTGTCACCATTGGTGAAGGCACAATGATTGATATGAATGCTGTACTGGGCGGTCGTGTTAAAGTAGGTAACATGTGTCACATCGGTGCAGGCGTAGTCCTTGCGGGTGTTATTGAACCTCCATCTGCACAGCCTGTTGTGGTAGAAGACGATGTATTGATCGGTGCGAATGCAGTCGTATTGGAAGGCGTGCGAATCGGCAAAGGTGCAGTCGTTGCAGCCGGAGCTGTCGTAACCGAAGATGTACCTGAATACTCCGTAGTTGCCGGTACACCTGCACGTGTGATCAAACAGGTCGACGATAAGACCAAATCAAAAACTGAAATCTTGAAAGACCTGCGCGTTCTGTAAGATTGAAAAAAGAATTTTTAAATGCACAAAAGGTGAACGATTCCTTGTTAGTGGCATGATGCATTGACAGCACAATTTAGGGACGAAGCACAACGGACAAGGCTCGGCGGCTGCGCCGGGCTTTTGTCCTTTTGTTCTTTTGTCTGATAAACCTGATAAGTTAGGAAAAGGAGGCGGATCAGCGGAATGAGCACGGTCGATTATCTTTCTTTTGTTCAAATACGAAGGGATTTGCATCAAATTCCCGAGCCAGGTTTTGAGGAATTTAAAACACAGCAATATCTGCTGAATTATTTGGCAACGCTCCCTCAGGAGCATCTGGACATACGTACATGGCGTACTGGCGTACTGGTGTTGATTCATGGAACGGCTCCTGCACGTCGATATGGATATCGCTGCGATATGGATGGTTTGCCAATTGTGGAAGAGACGGGCTATGATTTCCGTTCGACCCATCCCGGCTACATGCATGCTTGCGGTCATGATTTACATATGACGATTGGATTGGGTATTGTTTCTCACTTTGCAAACCAGCCGATCAAGGACGATCTGGTTGTGATATTTCAACCCGCCGAGGAAGGACCGGGCGGAGCGTTGCCGATGCGGGACAGCAGCGAGCTGGCAGACTGGATGCCAGATGAAATTGTGGCACTGCATGTTGCACCGGAGTATCCGGTGGGTACGATTGCAACTCGCCCCGGCATTTTGTTTGCGAACACATCAGAGCTGTTTATCGATCTGAAGGGTACAGGCGGACACGCGGCATATCCACACAAAGCGAATGATATGGTGGTGGCGGCCTGTCAGTTGGTTGGACAATTGCAAACGGTTGTAGCCCGTAATGTGAACCCGCTGGATTCAGCGGTCATTACGATTGGCAAGGTCAGCGGCGGTACGAAGCAGAACATTATTGCTGAAACAGCCCGTTTGGAGGGTACCATTCGCACGTTATCCGCCGATACGATGACACTGGTTAAATCACGGATTGAAGCGCTGGTGCGCGGTGTTGAAGCTGGGTTTGAATGCCATGCAGAAATTCATTATGGCTCAAATTATTTGCAAGTGTTCAATGAAGCCAAGGTGACAGAGGAATTTATGAACTGGGTCCGTGAACGGCAGGATGTACAGCTCATTGAATGTGCGGAAGCGATGACCGGAGAGGATTTTGGATATTTTCTGGAGCGAATTCCGGGGCTGATGTTCTGGCTTGGCGTTGATACGCCTTATGGTCTGCATCATGCCAAGCTGGAGCCTGCAGAGGAAGCCATTGGTGTGGCGATTCGTGTATTGACAGACTATTTTACATGGAAATCTCAAGGTTCAATGATAGGCTCTGAGTAAATAGGTTTAATGAAGTGAATGAAATGGAATGAAGTCGAATATTGAGGGAGGGTGTTATGGGAGAGCAAACCATCATCCGATTCGAACGGGTGACCAAGCAATATGACAACGATCCACCGGTGCTGGCTGATGTCAGCTTTGAGATTGAACGTGGCAAATTCTATACGCTGCTGGGGCCCTCCGGCTGCGGTAAGACGACAATTTTGCGTATGATTGCGGGTTTTGCAGAGCCGACGGAAGGCTCGATTTATTTGAATGACAAGCTGATTAATCGTGTTCCAGCCAACGAACGGCAGGTCAATACGGTTTTTCAGGACTATGCCTTATTTCCACATCTGAATGTGTTTGAAAATGTGGCTTTCGGTCTGAGAATCAAAAAGATGAACAAAAAGGCCATTCAGGAGAAGGTTGCGCAGGCATTATCCTTTGTCAATCTGGAGGGCTACGACGAACGGGAAATTTCTGAAATGTCCGGAGGGCAACGCCAGCGTGTTGCCATTGCACGGGCCATTGTCAATGAGCCGGACGTTCTGCTGCTGGATGAGCCGCTGTCTGCACTGGATTTGAAGCTGCGGACAGAAATGCAGTACATTTTGCGTGAAATGCAGCAGCGTCTTGGAATCACCTTTATTTTTGTAACGCATGATCAGGAAGAAGCGCTGGCCATGTCGGACGAAATTTTTGTTATGAACAAAGGGAAGATTGAGCAGAGCGGTACGCCGAATGATATTTATGATGAACCGATCAATCGGTTTGTTGCGGATTTTATCGGGGAATCCAATATTGTGCCAGGACGCATGATCGCAGATTATCAGGTGGAGTTTAACGGTCGGCAGTTTGAATGTGTCGATGGAGGATTACGCCCGAATGAACCGATTGAAATTGTGATTCGACCCGAGGATTTGGAGATTACAACCGTTACAGAGGGCAAACTGCGAGTAAAGGTGGATACCCAGTTGTTCCGTGGTGTTCACTATGAAATTAGCTGCTATGATGATTCCGGTCAGGAGTGGCTGGTACATTCTACCAAAAAAGCGGAGCTGGGCAGCGAAATCGGTCTCCATTTTGACCCGGAAGCGATCCATGTGATGCGGTTCGGGGAAACAGAGGAAGAATTTGATCGGCGTCTGGAGGCCTATGAAGAGGTGGAGCAGCATGTCCGGTAATACGAGAGCAGCGTATCTGCTGCCTTACTATTTATGGATTGTGCTGTTCGTGGCAGCCCCGGTCGTGCTTGTATTTTACTATTCGCTATTTGATGTAGACGGTCATTTCACGTTCAGTAACTATGTACAATTTCTGACCCCTGTCTATTTGAGCATGACGCTTAGCTCGTTTTGGTATGCGTTGTTGATTACGGTATTTTCGCTGTTGGTGGCTTATCCGGCGGCGTATTTGCTGACCCGAACCAAACATAAGCAACTGTGGCTGTTGCTCATTATTTTACCGACGTGGATTAACTTACTGCTTAAAACATATGCTTTTATCGGAATTTTTGGTACGTATGGTCCGGTGAATGCTGTGTTGGGCTTGGTCGGACTGGGTGGTCAGCAATTATTGTTTACCAGTTCCAGCTTTGTGTTTGTATCGGTTTATATTTTTGTGCCGTTTATGATTTTGCCCATCTATAATGCGCTGGAAGGGTTGAATCCTTCACTGCTGGACGCCGCGCGTGATCTGGGCGCTTCCAAGTGGACGGCGTTTCGCCGGGTCATTTTCCCATTAACGCTATCAGGTGTGCGATCCGGGTGTATGGCGGTATTCATCCCGGCGCTGTCGCTGTTTATGATTACTCGTCTGATTGCGGGCAACCGCGTCATTACATTGGGAACGGCGATTGAGCAGCATTTTCTGGTCACACAGGATTGGGGTATGGGCTCTACGGTTGCGGTGTTCCTGATTTTGGCGATGGCAATCATTATGCTGATTACCTCGGGAACGAAACGGAGGGTGCGGCATGGCAAATAAAAACCGGTTCGGGAATATTTATTTGGTGCTCGTCTTTCTTGTGTTGTATGCACCTATTTTGTACTTGATGTATTATTCGTTCAATAGCGGCGGGACGATGCACGAATTTGAAGGCTTTACGCTCCAATACTATAAAGAGGTGTTTGCAGACACTCGGCTGATTATTATTGTCATTAATACTTTGGTCATTGCGTTGCTATCATCTGCGCTGGCCACGATTATTGGCATCATGGGAGCGTTGGCTATTCACCAGATGCAGAACCGTCGGGTTAAAAATACACTGTTGTCGCTCAACAATGTGCTGATCGTGAACCCGGACGTCATTATTGGCGCATCCTTCCTCATTTTGTTCACGATGGTGGGGATCAAGCTGGGCTTTTACTCGGTGTTGCTGTCCCATATTGCATTTAGTGTGCCGATTGCGGTCATTATGATTTTGCCACGGCTTCAGGAAATGAGTCCATCGCTGGTGGATGCGGCCCGGGATTTGGGTGCCAGCCGGATGGATGTGCTAACCAAGGTGATTTTACCTTTTATCAAGCCGGGGATTTACGCGGGCTTCTTTATGGCGCTAACCTACTCGCTGGACGATTTTGCGGTGACCTTTTTTGTGACAGGCAGCGGCTATTCTACCTTATCAGTGGAAATTTACTCGCGTGCCCGCCAGGGGGTTTCCCTGTCTATCAATGCGCTGTCCACGCTCATTTTCCTGTTTACCGTGCTGTTGGTGGTGGGTTACTACTTTATTATGCGCAAGGCGAATCGGAATGGGAAAAAGGAGCCTGCGGCGGAAATGGGGGTACCTAGATGAAGTCGCTTGTGCGCGTGTTTCTGTCGATTTTTATCATCTCGTTCGGTCTGATGGGGGTGGCGGCATGGCTGAACTCCAGTCAAGGCTATTCCGGTGGCAATACGCTGACGGTCTACAACTGGGGAGACTATATCGACCCTGAGCTGCTGGCAAGGTTCCAGAAGGAGACGGGGATTACCGTCATTTATCAGACGTTCGACTCCAATGAGGCGATGCTGACGAAAATTGAGCAGGGAGGAACATCGTTTGATGTAGCGGTTCCTTCGGAGTATGCTCTGGCTAAAATGAAGCAGGAGCACCTGTTGCTCCCGCTGGATCACAGCAAGCTGCCGAATTTGAAGCATGTGGATGCTCATTTTCTGAACCTTTCGTTTGACCCGAAAAACCAATACTCTGTGCCGTATTTTTGGGGTACGGTTGGGATTGTGTTCAACCCGGAGCTAACGAAGGGCATTGATTTTCATAGCTGGGATGGTCTGTGGAATCCAAAGCTGCGTAACAACCTCCTGCTGGTCGATGGTGCGAGGGAAGTCGTGGGTATGTCACTGAACAGCCTTCACTATTCCTTGAACGACACGAATGAGGCGCATTTGCAGCAAGCTTTAGCGAAGCTGGAGAAATTAGCGCCCAATGTCAAGGCCGTTGTCGGTGACGAGATTAAAATGCTGCTGGCAAACGAGGAAGCTGCTGCCGGGATTGTGTGGTCCGGCGATGCGTCCGAAATCATGGATGAGAACGACAAGCTGGATTACATCGTGCCGGATGAAGGCTCCAACCTGTGGTTTGATAACATGGTTATTCCGAAAACCGCCACCCATGTGGACGCGGCCCATAAGTTCATCAATTTCATGATGCAGCCCGATGTAGCCGCCCAAAATGCCGAATTTGTAGGCTACTCCACACCTAACGCGGATGGAAAGAAGCTGTTGCCCGAAGATATATCCGGTGATGAGCGCTTCTATCCACCATCTGAAATTACGGATAAGCTGGAGGTTTACGACAACCTGGGCAAGCGGATGCTGGCTCATTACAATGAACTGTTCCTGCAATTCAAAATGCATTTAAAGTAAGAGAGTGGCGGGGGCGCGTGGATTCAGGTTTGAGCTTTAAAGGACGCTGCGGGGGCGGATGGTGCTTACCATCGCTGTTAAATTCCGATTTTTTGATTTGAAGTCTAAAGGTGAAAATCGGAATTTAAAGGCGAACGCTTCGCTTGTCCAGCACCATTCCGCCCCCTCCGCTGCGCTGTGCTTAAAGCTTGCACCCATGAATCTCTACGCCGATGGTGAGGGAGTAGTAGGTGAACGAACAAGCCCTTGAACCACCTGTACGGGTGATTCAAGGGCTTGTTTTTGTTTACTCACCGCGCAAAGCGGTGAGAGGGGCACTTCTTCCCACCCTATGCCCCACACACGTTAGAGACTTGTGGGACTTTAAGGCGTAGCGCCTCCCCCCACCTTAACTCCTCGCAATTCCTTTAACAAACATTTCTATTTTATCCAATCCCTGTTCCAGCACATCCTGTCCGTAAGCATAGGACAACCGAATGTACCCTTCGCCATAGGAGGAAAAGGCATCTCCGGGCACGACAGCCACCCCATGCTCTTCCAGCAGCTTCAGGGTGAAATCCATCGAGCTTAAGCCAAAATGGGCGATGGAAGGGAATAGATAAAAGGCTCCCTCGGGCTTTTCAAGTGGAATGCCCATGTCGGTTAGCCTTCCATGTACATAGTCACGGCGCTTGCGGTATTCTTCACGCATCGGAAGTGCATCGTCGACACCGACGGTCAAGGCTTCCAGTGCAGCATATTGGCTGATCGAGCTGGCGCAGGTCACGTTGTACTGATGAACCTTGACCATATGCTGTGTAATTGCAGCGGGTGCAAGCGTAAAACCAATCCGCCAGCCCGTCATGGAGTGCGATTTGGATAGGCCGTTGATGACGATGGTGCGTTCCCGCATGCCTGGAAGGGCAGCAATAGACACGTGTGACGCATCGTAAATCAGTTCGCTGTATATCTCATCTGAAATGATAAACAGATCACGGTCTCTCAGCAAATCTGCGACGGCTTCCAGCTCTTCGCGGCTCATCACTCGTCCGGTTGGGTTTGAAGGATATCCGAGGATGACGGCTTTCGTCCGTTCGGTCAAATAAGGCTCCAGTATCTCAGCAGTCAGCTTAAAGCCGCTTTTGCGGGTATCAGCCAGCACGGGCACCCCACCTGACAAGCGAATCAAAGGCTCGTATCCTGGGTAGATGGGCACAGGCAAAATGACCTCGTCACCGGGTGACAAAATGGTACGCAGGGCAATATCCAGCGCTTCGCTGGCTCCGTTCGTTACGATAACCTCATCCTGTCCACGGTAATTCAGTCCGTATTTATGCGCTACAAACGCCACGGCCGCTTCCCGTAGCTCGGGCAGTCCCGGGTTTGGCGTATAGGACGTGCGTCCTTCGTTAATCGCCCGGTGGGCAGCCTCCATAATATGCGAAGGGGTAGGGAAATCCGGCTGTCCGATCGTTAAAGACAGGGTTCCGGGCAATGCGGCCACTTTATTGGCAATTTTGCGGATGCCGCTGATTTGAATGTTTTTAACCTGATCGTTAAGCAAGTGCTCCATAGCGTGTGTGCCACCTTTTTCTGTATTAGAACAAGTTTACAATAATTTGATCTCATTATGCTACGGCAGGAGCCATTCATTTTACATAATTCAGGTACTGGTTTGACTATTTTATGGTATGTTTAAATATGGAATATATATTGTAAGCGTGATCATAGCTAAAATTGGGAGGAGCGCATCTTTTGATGAAACAAGAATACATAGCAGTAACGTTACCCAGGAAATTAAAAAGGTTCGGGGTCGCATGGCTTAGTGTGGCACTGGTGCTGTCGGGTGGAGGGCCGGGGTTACTGTTCGATGGAAAAGCTTCAGCAGAGCCTGCATCTTTAGTAGAAACGGGGGTACCATCATCACCCACGACTGTAGCAGCCAGTGTATATGCAGATGTCTATGTGCCGGAGAAGCTCCGTATCCATGATATACAGGGAGCAGCCCATCGTTCACCTTATGAGGGGAAAAAGGTAACGGATGTCGAAGGAATTGTGACGATGGTGAAGGGAAGCAGCTTCTTTATGCAGGAGGCGGACGATAAGGTGGATCAGGATGAAAAAACATCCGAGGCCATTTTAGTGTACAAGCCTGGCAGCGGTGTGCAGGTTGGGGATGAGGTATGGGTAAGCGGCTCTATGAAGGAATATACGGAAAGAACCTATGCCAGCAAGCCGGTAGACCTGACGACCACGGAAATTGTAGCTTCTTCGGTTTCGGTGGTCGCCAAGGACCGTCCACTGCCGTCTCCGATTTTGCTTGGAAAAGAGGGGCGTGTGATGCCGAAATCTGTTGTGGATAATGACGGAATGACGGTGTTCGATCCACAGGAGGATGGTTTGGACTATTTTGAAAGTCTGGAGGCCATGCGTGTTGAGTTGAGAGATGCGCGTGTAATCGGTCCTTATGGTTATGAAATTCCGGTCAGGATTGATAACGGGACGGACACAGGCGAGGTATTGACTGAAGCAGGGGGATTGATGCTGACTGAAGCAAGTTTGAATCCGCAGCGGATTTTGATCGACGCCAAGCCCGCGGTTCCGTTGAAAACAGGAGATCGTTTTGCGGGTCCCATCACGGGAATTGTGAGCTACAGCTTTAGTAATTTCAAGCTGTTGCCTGAGCGTCTGCCAGATATTGTGTCAGGGGGTCTCCAGCCAGCCAACACACGTCTGGTACAGGATGATCGTAAGCTGACGGTTGCTTCCTTTAACGTGGAAAATTTCGATCCCGGTGATGGAAAACGGATTGATCAGCTCGGACAGGCCATCGCCGTGAATTTGAACCACCCGGATATCGTAGGGCTGTTGGAGGTTCAGGACAATAACGGCGAGAAGGATGACGGCACCACAGATGCTTCGGAAAGCTTTCGGGTGCTGATTGAGGCGATTCGTGCTCATGGGGGGCCGGAGTATGCTTTTACAGATATAGCACCTGAAAATAATAAGGATGGCGGCGCTCCCGGCGGCAATATTCGGGTCGGATTTCTCTACAATCCGCAACGTGTCACGCTGACGGATAAGTCGAAGGGAGATTCGGTTACATCGGTGACCTATGGAGAGCAGGGGCTTTCTCTCAATCCCGGTCGTATTGATCCGCTGAATGCGTCATTTGAATACTCACGCAAGCCGTTGGCTGCTGAATTTGAGTTTGAAGGTCAGCAGGTGATCGTGATCGCGAACCATTTTAATTCCAAAGGGGGCGATCAGGCGCCATTTGGAGGGATTCAGCCACCCGTACGAAGCAGCGAAATACAAAGGGCGAAGATTGCAACGATTGTGAATGGTTTTGTGAAGTCGGTGCTGGCTCAAAACCATCAGGCGAATATCGTCGTATTGGGAGATTTAAATGATTTTCAATTTTCCGAAACGCTCGCTTTGGTCCGGGGACAGGAATTGACGAATCTGGTAGATAAGCTGGATGAGAAGGAGCGGTATTCGTATATTTATGAGGGGAATTCGCAAACACTGGATCATTTGTTGGTCAGTCCGTCCATAAGTGAATCATCCGTGCTGGATATTGTTCATATCAATGCGGATTTTAGCGCCGCGGACGGGCGGGTAAGTGATCATGATCCATTGGTTGCTCAAATTGGCTTGCCACGCCAAACAGTGGAACCGCCAACAGATGGCGAGAGTGGTCGGAATAAAGATGATGACGATGATCAGCAGGAGAGCAATGGCAGCAACAACACCGGGAACAATAGTAGCGGTAACGCGAGTGGAACGACGAATAACGGACAGGGTGAGACTGCAAATAGCGGGCAGAATGGTAACGGTTCGTCAGGCGTTAATGTGGTGCAAGCCAAGTCCATAGTAACAGAGCAAAACGGACTGAAAAGAGCAGTCGCACAGGTACCAGCCGCTGACATACAAAATGCGATTCGGAACGGGGCGAACGGTACGCTCGTAGTCCGTGCAGGGGAGCAAGCGGATGTTAAGCTATTCGAAGTGATTCTAAACGGAGATGCTTTGGGTGCCGTCTTGAATGACCGTATTCACACCCTGCGAGTAGAAACGCCACAGGGAGGCTATGAAGTAGGAACAGGTCGTTTGTCTGTTCTAAAGCTGGCTGACACCTGGCAGGTGCCTGTAAAACAGATTTCCTTGAGCTTTACAGTTACGCCGAACGAAGGATTGGCTAAACGCACAGATATTCCGGCAGGGCGCAAGCTGGTGCGAGCTGTTGATGTTGTGGCGGAGTTGCGAAGCGAAGATGGACGCAAGCAGTCGTTGGCAGGTAGCGGTAATTTCGGTAAAGGGTATGAACGTTATCTTCTACGTGTTCCCGCAACGGTAGATATGTGTCAACTTGCTGTAGTGAAGGTATCCACCAACCAAGCCGGACAGTTGTCCTATCATCCGGTTCCGTTTACCGCTTCTGGTGAGGAACTGACTGTGTATGGACGTTCGGGTGGAACCTATGTCGTGCTGGATGGCGGGGAAACTAATGTAAGCAGATCGTTCAGCGATATTTCCGGTCATTGGGCGCAGCAGGACATTACACGCTTGGCTACGCGTCTGATTGTGGCAGGGGCAAATCAGTCAGCGTCCACCGCGAATGAGACTGGTGAGATGGGTTTATCGAACGTACGCTTTGAGCCGAATGGTCAGGTACAACGCTCGGAGCTGGCTACGATGCTGGTTCGTACGCTTGGACTGGAGCATTCAGATCGCACGGTGAAGGGCTTTGACGATGTACAATCGGAATTGTGGTATGCGGATTCGGTGCGTACCGCAGCCGCTGCTGGACTGATCAATGGCTATGCAGACGGCAGCTTCAGACCTGATGCTCCAATATCGAGGGAGGAGCTGGCTGTGATTGTAGAGCGAGTCCTGCGCTTCGCCGGGACTGCGGAAGATACAGCGGCAGGAAGTGTCTCAGCGTCATTATCAGATGCACAAGCCATTTCTACATGGGCAGCTCCGGCTGTCAATACTCTGTCCAGCGTGGGCATTATGAAGGGAGACGGGAAAGGCCGTTTTGCTCCAACTGCATCGGTGACGAGGGCAGAAGCAGCGGCTGTATTATCTCGAACTCTGGATAAGTTGAATTGGGAACAGTAATATAATGATTGAAATGTCAGATTGATTGACTTTCTGCGGTAGTTAAGTTATCTTTTGTTGGAGAAGCAGCATAAAAATTTGGTTTTATAACTGATGAAGAGGTGAAATGTCATGGGAGTAACAGCCAAACAAATTTTTGTGAATTTACCAGTAAAAAATCTGCAACAGTCCATTGATTTTTTCACAGCAATCGGATTTGAATTTAACGCGCAGTTCACCGATGAGCATGCAACCTGTATGATTGTCAGTGAGCAAATATTTGTTATGTTGCTGGTTGAAGAGCGTTTTAAAGCATTCACTACAAAAGAAATTTCGGATGCAACGAAAACAACAGAAGCGATTGTTGCCTTATCGGTGGAGAGTCGAGAAAAGGTGGACGAAATTGTCCACAAGGCTCTGGAAGCCGGCGGAAAACCTTCGAACGAACCTCAGGATCACGGCTTTATGTACGGATGGAGCTTTCAGGATATAGATGGTCATTTGTGGGAGTTCTTTTATATGGCAGAGCAGTAAGGGGACATAAAGCGTATATAGAAACTAAAGTAACATCATGGAAAGTAAGCGATCCTAAAAGGATGGTTTGCTTTCTTTCTTTATTGTTATCAAATATCACCGGGGAGGAATCACCATGTCTAATGAAATAGCAGTCTATCCCGTTCAATCTCTGAACGATGCACTGACAGATACACTGACCCGGTTGTTGATCGACGTGGTGGCGGACGGTGCTTCTATTGGATTTTTACCGCCACTGGCTTATCAGGAAGCAGCAGCTTATTGGAAGAGTGTCCTTCAGGATAGTGTAGTCCTGTGGATTGCGGAGAAGGACGGTGTGCCTGTTGGAACTGTGCAGCTCCATTTGGCTACAAAGGCCAATGCAACTCACCGTGCGGAAATTGCGAAGCTCATGGTGCATCCGTCCGGGCGCAGGCTTGGGATTGCGCGTCAACTGATGCAGGCTGCGGAAGAGGAGGCGCTGCGTCAGGGCAGAACGCTGATGGTGCTGGATACGAGGGTGGGCGATCCTTCCAATAAGCTATACGAATCTATCGGATTTGTGGAAGCGGGCGTGATTCCAGGGTATGCCCAATCGGCTGACGGTCAACTGGACGCTACCCGATTTTATTACAAACCACTAAATCCGTATCTGAGCCGTTGCTGATGATTTGGCGAATAACGATATTATATACAGGTAATAATAGCTTGTTATACGATTTCATATGCTTTTCCGCTTTTATTCGACTGGAAAAGCAAGGGAATGGGAACGTATAATGAAATGAGGACCGTTTAAAGGGTCTTTTTATGTCAATTCGGCTGGTCCGGATTGAAGATCGTAGTATATACAGCGGAGGAATCGAAGAATATGAGGCTGGAGCATGATTTTCTAGGTACCAAGGAAGTGCCATCAGACGCCTATTACGGTGTACAAACACTGAGGGCAAAAGAGAATTTTCCAATTACCGGCCAACGGCTGCATCCTGAGCTGATTAAAGCCATGGCGATCGTCAAAAAGGCAGCAGCAACGGTAAACATGGAGCTGACCCGCTTGCATCGTCCCAAGGCAGAGGCCATTATTCAGGCAGCTGACGAGGTGATTCAAGGACAGTTGCACGACCATTTCATCGTCGATCCGATTCAGGGCGGCGCAGGCACGTCCATTAATATGAATACAAATGAAGTGATTGCGAACCGGGCGTTGGAGCTGATCGGCAAGCAGCGTGGAGATTATCAGGAGATTAGTCCCAACAACCATGTCAACATGGCGCAATCGACAAACGACGCTTTTCCTACGGCTGTCCATTTGGCTGTTCTAAGTATGATTGACAAGCTGCTGGTCACCATGAGTGAGCTTCAGGAGGCGTTTTCCCGTAAGGCGAAAGAGTTTGACAGCGTGATTAAAATGGGCCGAACCCACTTGCAGGATGCAGTACCGATCCGGCTGGGACAGGAGTTTCAGGCTTATGCGCGTGTGCTGGGCCGTGATATCGGACGTGTCCGTGCCACGAAGCTGCATTTGCTGACGGTCAATATGGGCGCAACTGCGGTAGGCACCGGCTTGAACGCAGATCGTCGTTATATTCAGCGTGTCGCGGAGGTGCTGGCTGAAGTAAGTGGTTTCCCTGTAGAGGCTGACGAAAATCTTGTCGATGCCACTCAAAACACGGATGCTTATACGGAAGTGTCTGCCGCGTTAAAAATTTGCATGATGAATATGTCCAAGGTGGCGAATGACATTCGCCTGATGGCCTCGGGGCCGCGTGCTGGTCTCGGAGAGCTGAGTCTGCCCGCCCGCCAGCCGGGTTCATCTATTATGCCGGGTAAGGTAAATCCGGTAATGTGTGAGGTCATCAACCAGATTGCTTTTCAGGTCATTGGGAATGATCATACGATCTGTCTCGCTTCCGAGTCTGGTCAGCTGGAATTGAATGTGATGGAACCTGTGCTTGTCTACAACCTGCTGCAATCGCTGGAAATTATGAAGCAGGGCTTTCATGTCTTCCGCATTCATTGTGTGGACGGAATTGAAGCGAACGTGGAGCGGTGTCGTGAATATGTCGAAAACAGCGTAGGCATTATTACCGCGCTCAATCCCCACCTTGGATATGAGGTCGTATCACGTATCGCCCGTGAGGCGATTACAACTGGCAAATCGGTACGCGAGTTGTGTCTGTTGTATAATGTACTGACTGAGGAAGAGCTGGACATTATTTTGGACCCGTATCAAATGACTCAGCCGGGTATTGCCGGAGAGTCCCTGCTGAATCGGGAATAATATTGCGGAGTTTAGAATGTAGGCAGCTTTGAGGCAAAATGAAGACAGCCCCGTCGAATCCGGCGGGGCTGTCCTTGTGTAACACGAGTGTCAGCGCGTGATAAAGTGGAATGTCTTGAAAAGGAATACACCGCTGCACGCCTATTGTAGAAAAGGGGAAGAGGAATGCTGCTTGAGCAATTATCGGCATATAAGGAATTAGGAATAGGACTTATTGTACTCCTACTGTTACTCATACTCATCATCAGAGGACTGGTACGTCGGCGCAGAAATCGGATTTTACGTGATCTGGACCCGCGAAAAATCGGAATTCAGGATATAGACAGGATGGAGGATGGCTCAGAATTTGAGCTTTATCTGCAACGGTTGTTATCTGCGCTCGGCTATAAGGACATCTACAAAACGACCAGTAGCCGCGATTTTGGAGCGGATCTGGTTTTTACAGACCGTGAAGGTGTCAGAGTCGTGATTCAGGCCAAGCGTTATGCAGTACAAAACCCGGTCGGCTTGGGCGCGGTGCAGGAAATTTACACCTCCATGCGTTATTATGCGGCAGACAAGTCTGTCGTTATCACTTCCGGACGCTACACGGAATCCTGTAAAACACTTGCTGCTGTTAACGGAGTTAAGCTATTGGATCGCGGCGATCTGGTGGACATGATTGATCTGTTCAAGGCTAAACATCGTGAGGAGGTCATGGATCTCATAGAAAGTAAAACCGACGTGATGGCCTCCAAATGGAGCAGGAGCAAATGATAAATGGGAAATATCACCTCAGTTTACTTCTCCCATTACAATGAATTTACAGAAAACCTTATGAAAAAAAATGCCTTTATAACCGATATAAAGATGTTGGGGATTTGCAAATTATGCTGAGGTGATATGTCATGAAGAAACGAGTTCAGTTATTAACATTGAGGTGGGTTCCCATTGTCACTATTTTTGCATTACTGCTGGGTGCATGTGGACAGCCAGCAGCACAAACCAAGGAGCAACCGATTAAGGTAGGAATTGTACTGTCAGATATTGGTCTGGGTGATCAGTCTTATAGCGACGCGGCTTTTCGGGGTTTGGTCAAGGCACGGGACGAGGGGAAAATCGTTTTTGAATATCGGGAAATTTCCAAGACCAAGACATATGATGCTGCTTTTGAACAGCTTGTTCAAGAAAAATCCGATTTGATTATCGGGTTGGGGTACATGGTGAAAGAAAGTCTGGAAACCGTTGCGAAAAAATATCCGGATCGCAAATTTGTAATTGTGGATGAAAAATCGGATTTACCTAATGTGGCTTCCATTACTTTTAAAGAAGAAGAGGGCAGCTTTTTGGCAGGGGTCGTTGCAGGAATGGCGAGCCGAACCGATCAGGTGGGTTTTATCGGGGGAGTGGAGTCTCCGCTGTTGAAAAAGTTTGAGGTAGGATATCGAGCAGGGGTTCGCTCCGTTAAGCCTGATGCCAAGGTTACCGCTACGTATGCGGGAGATTTCGGCAAGGCGGAGCTGGGCTCGGAGATAGCGCGCGACATGATAGATCAGGATCGAGTTGATGTGATTTATGCGGCGGCAGGTCTTACAGGTGTGGGTGCGCTACAGGAGACGCAAAAGCAACAAAAGTTCGCAATCGGGGTCGACAGCGACCAGTTCTTTATTGCGGAAAAAGCAGTAGTGACCTCCATGATTAAAAATGTGGATGTCGCCATTTACACGGCAGTCAAAAGCTTTGCAGATCATCAAAGAAAATTTACGGACCAGAATATGGTGTTCGGTCTTACGGAAGAAGGCATAGGTTTGGCGCCTATTCGTATTTTGACATTGAACCCGGAGCAGCAAAAGCTGCTGGATGACTTGAAGGAACAGGTCAAGTCCGGCAGTCTTACTGTGCCCACCCAATAAATTTTCGTAAAACGGAGGATGATTCCTGATGAAACTGCAAGGTAAACTGGTGCTTAACGCGATGGTTTCCCTGATCGCATGCCTGGCTTTGGTGGCCTATATTATTTTTGAATTGATCCGTATCAACTCGCAAAGCAGTAGTCTCGTTCCAGCCATGCTGAATGTACAGCAACTCAATGCTTATTTGATTCAGTCAGGACAGGCGCTGCAAAACTACTCTTCTTCTATGACAGAGAGCAACAAAACGGATGTGCAAAATCAACTGGGTCAGGCGGAAAAAACGATTGCTTTGCTTTCGCAAGGCATGATGCAGACCGAAACGCAGCAAAAGCGTCTGAATACCGTTGAAACGAAATTCAGCGAATTGAAGGCTGCGACGGATAAAGCGATGAGCACCGGAAGCAGCCCTGAATCCAAACGTAATGCGATGCGTGTACAGGGGATCCAGAACGATGTGTTCATGCTGGATATTCTAACAAAAGCGCGTTATGACGAATATACAGAGGAATTGACCAAGAGTATTCGTTTTACTTGGCAATTGGCCTTGGCAGGAGCTGTTCTGCTTCTGGTGGCGGTCGGGCTATATAATACATATACATCCAGGCAGCTTGCCCTCAGAACTCGCAAGTTGACGGATGCCGCGAAGCCGATGGGAATTTGACGGTGCAGCTCGCGCAAACGAAGGGACGTGATGAGCTGGACGAGCTCAACGAATCGTTCCGGTTCATGATCGGGAACTTGCGTAACATTGTGCTCTCTATTGACCAGTCGGGGAATCGTGTTGATCTGATGGCTCGGGATATTGACCAGCATAATGAGACCATGAAGGAAATCGTGACGCAAGTTAGCACCTCAACAGAGGAACTGGCGATTGGTAGTCAAAAAATTGCTGAGGATCTGTCGACCACCGTTGGCGTTGTGGATGAGATGCAGCAGAAGTTTGAAGCGAATTTGTTGGAGACCAAGCAGTCCTCTACATATAGCGAAGACGCATTGCGTGTCATTGAGCAAGGTACACGTGTGATGAGCGATCAGCTACGCATTGTAGCGGAAAATCGTTCAGCGATGTCCGAGGTGGAGCAGACAGTCAAGGAACTGGAGGCCAATGCAGCCGAGATTACGACGATGACCGGTTATGTATCCGAGATTGCCAGCCAGACGTCGCTGCTGTCCTTGAATGCTTCAATTGAGGCTGCGCGTGCGGGTGAGGCTGGAAAAGGTTTTGCAGTCGTAGCCAACGAAGTGAAAAAGCTGGCAAATCAGTCGGAGTCGGCTGTGAAGCAAATTTATACCGCAGTCGAGGGCATTACGCAGGCTATGAACAAGGTGAAGACCTCTGTGGCGCAAAGTCAGGAGCTATTCCGTGAGCAGGAGAAGGCAACATCGTCCACCGGGGAATCGTTCACTGAGATAAGCGGTAAAGTACAGCAAATTGCCAGCCAAGTCAGCAAGCTGTCGACGGATATGAATGTATCTCGGGAACTGAGCGTACAGGTACAGCAAGCCATTGAGAACATCAGCGCGATTACCCAGCAATCCGCCGCAGGCAGCGAAGAAATTACCGCCTCTACCGTGGAGCAGAAGCGTTCCTTTGAGGAATCGGCTGAGAAGGTGAAAGAGCTTCGTCAGATTCGTGAGGAGATGCAACGGGAGCTGGATCGTTTTCAGGTGGAAAAAACGGGCTAAGCAACACGAATTCAACACATTTTTTGGCTATATGATAGATACAGGATAAACCCATAGAAGAAGTCTTACCCATGCAGGGAGGCTTCTTCTTTTTTATTGAAAGTGTCTAATGATTGACAATAATAGCTACCTTTTATTGCTCTTCGTAGAGTTAATAGGCAGGGAATTCCCCATCCTGTGTCAAATAGATTTAGGGAGTATATGTTAGCCTGTACGTTGTTGGCAAGGGATGCTGGAAAACGAAGTCCGGAAGGATGAATTTACGGGAATGCTGCGATTAAAGCTTCGATTGATTCTGAAAAATAAACAGACAAGGCTCATTCTGCTACTCACTCTAAGTGTATCACTCATTATTAGTGTGATCGGCTTGCTATCGTATTCGGGATATCGCAAGGGTTTGGATACCGAATTGAACACACCGAACATAGAACTGCTGCAAATTAATCTGGATGTGACCAACAGGGCATTTCGGGAGTCCGATAATAAGGCGCTGGATGCAGCCTATTCCCCGGATGTTGAGGCATTTGCACGTTTACAAACAGATGGGAAATCACTGTCAAACAACGTTCCCGTCATCAAACGGCTACAGAAATACTTGAAAGCCCTTTCTTCGCATGAAGAGATTCATTCGGCTGAAGTTATTTCTTTGGAAAAGCATGCTCTCGTATCCAGCGAATACGGCTATGTACCCGATTGGGACCAAGCGCCGGATACGACTTGGGTTCCCTGGATTCGGGACATTCAAAAGAAGCCATTACTGATTAAGCGAAGATGGTACGGCACGAATCATGAACATGGAACGGTAGAACTCCTTTCGCTGGCAAGACCCGTGGTAAAGGATGGGCAGGTCATCGGCGCGGTGCTGATCAATCTGGATTATGATCGCTTTTTCTCCAAGCTGTATATTCATTTATCCAACTCGCAATATGTGTACGATCTGGAGGGTGAGTTGATCTATCCCAAGTTAAAATCGTCTGTACCCCTATACGAAATGGACAAGGTTTTAAAAGAGCTGGATGTGAGCCCCTATGCTTATGTAGAGGTAGGGGGGATGGAGTACATGGCGAACCAGACCTTTTCAGATGTGACGGGCTGGCGTCTGGTATCGCTTGTTCCTATGGACAAGCTGCTGAAGCATGTCAAGCTGGCACGCAACATGATGTTGTGGTTGGCCTTTATTTCGATACTGGCGGGTTGCTCAGCGGTCTACTATTACAATTATGCGGCGTTTCGCCCTATGAAAAGAATTAATAGCCTGTTAAATTCAGGCTACAAAGGAACGCGCCAAGGTGGATTGTATGATCTGGAGCCGGTCATTGGCAAGCTGGTTGGAGAGTTCCATCGCAAATCACTGGTGGTGGAGCGAAGTCTACCGGAGTTGCGTTCCAAATACATGGAAGATGTCATCCAGCGTAGAATGGGCATACAGGAAATGCGTATGAAATGGGAACAGTATTTTTCCGATTGGGACGGCAGCTCTTTGGCTGTGATGATCGTGTCAATCGATCGGTATTCTACCTGGGCAGCAAGCTTTCCAGAGGAGGATAAAATGCTGCTCAAATATGCGTTGAATAATATTTTACTGGAATGGCTTGAACCTCACTGGAAGGCGGTAAGCGCGCCAGATGAGGAAAGCGGGTTCGTTGTACTACTACAGTTAAGTGAGAGCGAAGATGAAGCTATAACTGGGACTGGGGCTGATACCGATGCCGATGTCAAAGACAGCATTCTGCTCCGCAAAAGCGCAGACAGGCTGATTCAGGTTGTGGATGAGCATCTGCCCCTGACTATTTCCATAGGAATGGGTCCTGCATTCTCCGATATCCATGAGTTACGTCAGTCATTTGTAAAGGGGAAAGAAGCCCTTGGTTTGCGTTTGTATGAGGGATATGGATGTTCGCATATGAGCACGGACAGCATGGGGATGAACATGGATGTTACAGAGTATTTTAGGCCAGAAGAGCATGCTCATGTTTCATCAGCGGTGGAAAAACGGAATGTGGAAATCATTCGTGCCGTGGAGTCACAGGAAGCCGGGAAAAGTATCGAGCTGATCAGCCAATGGGGAGAAGAACTTCGTCTTCACAGGACCTCCCCATTGCAGGTGTATCTGTCTGTTCATGAACTGATGGAGGAGCTGCTGAAATGGTGCATGACTCATGGTGTGACGCCGCCGGACAAGCTTGTTGATTACCACTGGAATCAGATTCAGACGCTTGATCTTACAGATATCGAGAAGCAAATGTATTCGATTGTAGCTGATATCGGCGAAAAACTCTCTGGACACAGACAGTCCAAGGAGTTTGTACGTGTACAGGAGATGATCGATTACATGGAGCATCATTTGCATTTAAATATTGGGCTTCAGGAAATTGCAGATCAGGTCCATATGAGCGTGTCATCGGTGAGCAGTATGTTTAAGGAAGAGACAGGTAGCACCGTATACGATTACTTGACTGGTTTGCGAGTGAAAAAAGCGTGTGCATTACTGTGCGAAACACATCTGAAAATTGCAGAGATTGCTGATCAGGTCGGCTACCGGAATGAGAACAGCTTTATCCGTGTATTCCGGAAGCATAAACAGGTGACCCCCGGGAAATTTCGGGAAATCAGCAAATGTTCCAATAGATATGCAGATCCGCCAAAAGGTCGGTATTTTGGGGATTTGGAAGATAAATTCGAAGATTAAGCGATAGCTGTAGCCCCCGCGTTGCGGTACATTGACTTCATGTAAACGCAAATATCATGACCGAAAACGTCTGGGGGTGAAAACGGGTGCGTGACTGGCCCAGTTCATTTTTTGGAAAAGAGGAAGCGTAATGAAGAACAAGCCATGGCAAAAATATGTGCTGGTTGCGGCGGGAGTGGCTTTTCTTTCTGCCTTGAGTATCAGTGAATATGTGGATCAACACGCTTTGCGTGACCACAGTGGTGCATTTCCTGTGAAGCCCATCACGCTCGTCGTTCCTTATGCGGCGGGCGGCGGTACGGATATCACGGCAAGAGCATTGGCGAAAGCATCCGAAAAGCATCTCGGCCAGCCGATCATCGTCGTTAACCGGACGGGTGGAGGCGGTTCGGTCGGGCTGATGGAAGGGGCTGAGGCGCAGGCGGACGGTTACACTGTAACGTATCTGGTTGCTGAGCTGACCACACTGCCACATCTGGGACTGCTGCCCCTTACCTATGAGCGCTTTAAACCGCTGGTCCAAACCAATATGGACCCTTCTGCCATCACGGTTAGAGCGGATGCTCCCTGGACGACGGCCGAAGCATTTCTGGAGGACGCTCATGCTCATCCTGGCAAGCTGAAAATGGGCAATGCAGGCACGGGGAGCATCTGGCACCTCGCTGCTGCGATGCTGGAGCAAAAAAGCGGAGTCCGCTTTACCCATATTCCCTATGAGGGAGCTGGGCCAGCCGTTTCAGCGTTGATGAGTGGCTTCGTGGATGCTGTGCCGGTCAGTCCTGCCGAAGTGAAAAAGTATGTAGACCAAGGGAAGCTGCGCATACTGGCGATACAGGCAGACACCGTTTCGGAAGCGTTTCCAAGTGTGCCGACGTTACAGCAGGCTACTGGGCTGAGTGTACATTTTATCGGGACTTGGAGAGGACTGGCTGTGCCCAGGGATACGCCGGATGAGATTGCTCAAACCCTGGCGGACGCACTGATCAAGGGGACGAAAGATGAGGAATTCAGGGAAGAAATGCGTAAGCATGGATTGGGGCTACGTGTTAAGGATGCAGAAGCATTCGCACGGCAGTTGAAGGAGAGCCATGAAACTTTCGCAAGGTTGATTCCCGAATTAGGCTTGAGCCGCAAGTAATACGGCCTTGTTTTTGCGCTGGCAAAAACGAAAGGGTTGAATGAAGTTATGAAAATCAAGCAAAGCATTGATAAAATTCCGGGCGGCATTATGTTGGTGCCGCTGTTTATAGGAGCATTGGTTCATACATTTATACCGTGGGCCGGGGACTACTTTGGATCGTTTACGAAGGGACTAATGACGGGGACGGTACCGATTTTGGCGGTGTGGTTTTTTTGTATGGGCGCTTCCATTGATATACGAGCTACGGGTACGGTATTACGTAAATCAGGTACGCTCGTATTAACCAAAATCGCAGTTGCCTGGGTAGTGGCTATCATAGCATCCAAATTGCTACCCGTCGGCGGCGTGGAAAGTGGGTTATTTGCGGGCCTGTCGGTATTGGCGCTGATTTCTTCGATGGATATGACGAACGGTGGGCTATACGCCTCCATTATGCAGCAATACGGTTCCAGGGAAGAGGCGGGGGCATTCGTGCTGATGTCCTTGGAATCTGGTCCGTTAGTGACCATGCTCATTTTGGGTAGTACGGGATTGGCCGTTTTTGAGCCGCAGGCTTTTGTGGGGGCGGTACTGCCGTTTCTGGTCGGGTTCATGCTGGGGAATCTGGATCACGATTTTCGTAAATATTTTGGTAGCGCTACGCATGCGCTTATTCCGTTTTTCGGTTTTGCACTGGGCTGTTCCATCGATCTGAGTGTGATTGTCCAAACCGGCTTACTCGGTATTATATTGGGCATCGGCGTCATTATTATTACAGGCATTCCGCTGATCCTGGCGGACAAGTATATCGGCGGCGGCAACGGTACAGCAGGACTTGCAGCCTCCAGTACGGCAGGTGCGGCGGTTGCCAATCCGGTCATTGTTGCGAATATAAAGCCAGAGTTCCTGCCCGTAGCGCAATCCGCAACTGCGTTAGTAGCCGCTTCGGTCATCGTTACCTCTATATTGGTGCCTATTCTAACGGCTTACTGGTCCAATTATGTTAAACGCAAAGGAGAATCGAAGGGAGCAGGTCCTGTAAATCCAGGTGCCAATGTCCCTAAATAAAGTTCGGATGATCCCGGATCGGATGATTCAAGATCATTTCCTGAGTCTCTCCATTACCCGGGAAATGCTTTTGCAGATACATCTTATATTTTCACACCACAAACTTGTCCTAAAACGCTTCTGCAAACATACATATGTAAGCAGAGGAGCGTGATGGAATTGGAAAACAAGGTGCGTCGCTACTATCAGTTAAAGCAGAAGCAAAAAGAAATTGAAGGCGAATTGACTGATTTGCGTAATGACATTACAGCTCATTGTGCGCAGCAGGGAGTGGCAGATTGGGAAATTGGCAGCTACCGGGTCAAAGTTGTGCAGCAGCACCGCAAGGAATACGATCATACCAAGCTGTATGATTCACTGCCTGATCCGCAGCTATGGCGCTTGTTTTCCAAACCGGATACTTCGAAGATTGCCAGTTTGCTTAAACTCAAGGTCATCGCAGAGGAGCAAATCAAAGATGCTGTTTCTCTCAAAACAGTGACGCTATTGCAGGTGGATAAAAAATAAAAAGTAGAGTAGTAATGTGAACCTGTACATGTTGTAGCTGAAAAAGGTTATTCGGTATACTCCCGGATAGCCTTTTACTGCCGCCTCGGTGTGATTTTTTATAAACCTGACCCATCCAGCCCCAAATAAAATAATGAATACCACAACAGAGAATAGAACGTTTTTGAGCCTTATCCCGTGTATCCTTCTCAGGGTAACCTTTCCTTTAATCCTTGCTTTATGATCTGTTTTACTCTATTAAAATTTGGATCTATAAGAATAATTCGCTATACTACTCAGAGAATATGAGTGAGAGTTAAGAGAGCCATACTTATCCGTATGGAGGAATTAAACTTGGAGACTGCCGTCAGTAAAGTATTTTTATATATATTTTCAATTCTCATTGCGCTAGCTTCCTGTCACGGGTTCATGTTGTACTGGATGTGGCAATTGCCGGAGCTTGAACATGAATCTTCTGATTTGGAAAATGGCTTTGCTCTATTTGCCACAGGTATCGTTTTTGCCTTCATTGCTTTTGCTGTTCACCTGATTCTGCATATTCTGATCTTTGTCCATCTACTTCATCGTAACGACCATACTATGGATATGAAGAGGTTGCTGTTCCGCAAGGAATCAAGCAACAACGCAATCCTCCGTATCTGTCTGCTGATAATCCTGTTGATTTGGATCGTTTATGCTACCATTGTACATACAATTCCGCTGTTTTCGGTCATTAGTTTTACGCTGGTTTTTATCAACTATAGTATTTGGCTGTTGCAATTTTTGACGGAGAGACGAGGCAGGGAGGTTCGGTTGTAGGGGATGTATCAAGGGAACAAGAAAAGAGCTGACTCCCGTTTGTAGTGGGGCCAGCTATAAAAGAGAAGCGTGTCTTTTCTTTTTGCCGAAGCTTCCTGACGAAATCCTCATTCATTTCCGTTGTTATTGCAAGCTCCCCGATCAAAGTCTCCACATAAGGCCAGCAATGCTCCAGCAATAGCTGAAGGCATTCCTGATCGTCCTCCTGCTGATAGCGTCGAATATAATCCTGTAGCTCGATGTCCTTCTCCACGCTATATTCAGCTACTTATCGGACAAGCCTTTTCCCAGCCCTTTGAGAAAATGAATGCCAAAACCCATCGCCCGATTTACATCCGGATCATTCATGGCCTTCATGAGATCGCGCAGGCGAGTCTTTTTGTTCTGTTTTAAATGCTCTTCGGCTTCGTTCAGGCCCGTAGTAACGCTGCCCACCAGCTTTTTCATCAGCTCAGGGTCTACCTCGGATAGCATGCCGGCTGCTCCCATCAGATTGTTGATGATGTTTGTCACAGGCTTGCGAGTTGCTTGTCCTACAGCGATTTTGGCGATGCTTTCTTTGGCTTTCAGCATAGACTGAGCCGCTTCGAGAAGACCGCTATCGTGCAGCTCACGTACAATTTCGAGCGTCTTCTGCAAGGCCGCCCCGTTGTCCGCCAGATCAGCAGTAAGCTGATCCAGCGATTGTTTTTGTCGTTCTTCTTCTGTAAACACACGCTTTCGTACGATTGAAATAGGCTTAGCCATGAGTCCGACCTCCTTATTTTTGATCCACCAGATCGACATAACCGGGACGATTCCATTTCCGATCCACTTCAACCCCATTTTGCGGATGACGCTGTTTATAGCGCGGGTTGATACGTGGCAGCGGATTTTGACCGTCTACCTCCAAAATGTGCATCCGCACCTTGTTTTGCTTATAAGCTGGTGTGTTGGTGATTACATCGAATGCTCCGCCAGTTAACAGGTTCACGGCGCTGTCATGGCTGCTGGAGTGCATAGGTACGTAGACATCGGTTCCATGCATCCGGTCGGTGACGAGAACACGCAGCTTCACGGCACCATATGGCGATTCCAGACGAACCAGCGATCCGTCCTTGACTCCGCGTTCCTCCGCCAATTCCGGCGATACTTCCACAAATACACTTGGAAGCTTGAGCTGGATGCCCGGTGATTTGGTCGTCAGATTTCCTTCATGGAATTGTTCGAGCAGTCGGCCGTTGTTTAAGGACAGATCGAACTCAGCCGGGTATTGTTTAGGCGGTACATATTCAAAAAGACCGAGACGTGCCTTTTTGTCCGGGAAGTTAAAGCCGTTGGTGTGTAGAAGTGGTGTGTTGCTGCCATCCGGCGATCCCCAGTGAAAGCTGTTCCAGCCTTCCAATACGTCATAATTACATTGGGAGAAAAATGGAGTGAGTGACGCCATTTCCTCAAAAATTTCACTTGGATGACTGTAGTTCCAATCAAATCCCATATGCTTGGCAAATTGGCTGAAAATCCACCAATCCGGTTTGCTGTCTCCCATAGGGCGGAGTGCTTCATATAAACGCTGGACACGACGTTCGGTGTTCGTAAAGGTTCCGTCTTTTTCAAGCGAAGGTACGGCTGGCAAAATGACATCCGCGAATTCTGCTGTTTTGCTCAGGAATACATCCTGAACGACGAGGAAATCTAAATTCGCCAGCATTTCCTGTGTATGGTTGGAGTCCGCATCCACCCACGCCATTTCTTCTCCGGCGATATACATTGCTTTTAGCTCACCAGTTTCAATGGCCTCCAGCATTTGGATATTGTCCAGTCCGCGTTGGCCTGGAATGTGTACCCCGTAGGCCGCTTCGAACTTGGCACGAATGTCATCGTTGGTGACAGGCTGATAGCCTGGGAGAATATCCGGCATCGTACCCATATCAGCAGCACCCTGAACATTGTTATGTCCGCGAAGCGGATATGCGCCTGCACCTGAACGCATAAAGTTTCCGGTCACCAGCAGTAGGTTGGCAATTGCAATCGAAGTGTAAGAGCCTGCGATGTTTTGCGTCACCCCCATGCCCCAGCAAATGGCAGTGCCGTCGGCTTCGTGAATCATAGTCGCTACCTGAATCAGTGTCTCTTTGGAAATACCAGTTTCCTGTTCGGCAAATTCCAGGGTGAAACGCTCCAGCAATTTCAAATATTCAGGATAGAAGTTTACATGTTCTTCAATGAATTTTGCATCATGCCAGTTTTGCTCAATGATGTATTTGGCTACAGCGGATAACCATACATAATCAGTACCTTGCTTCGGACGAATGAACAGATCTGCGCGTTCTGCCATTTCATGCTTGCGCAGGTCGACCGAGATCAACTTTTGACCGTGCAGCTTATGCGCACGTTTAATACGGGTAGCCAGCACCGGATGTCCTTCTCCCGGCGCACAGCCGACCAGCATGACCAGACCTGCTCTGGCAATGTCTTTAATCGTACCGCTGTCGCCGCCAATGCCTCCGGTGTGCTGAAGCCCCCATGAGGCGGGGGATTGGCAATACCGCGAACAGTTATCGACGTTATTCGTTTGGAATACCTGACGCGCCAACTTTTGCATCAGATAGTTTTCTTCATTCGTAAATTTGGACGAGGAAATAAAGCCGAGCGCTTTACCGCCATACGTTTCTTTAATAGCACCCATTTTGCTGGCCATCAGATTCAGTGCTTCTTCCCAGGTCGCTTCCACAAATTCGTCGCCTTGACGAATTAAGGGGGTAGTCAAACGCTGATCACTATTCACAAAATCCCAGCCAAATTTCCCTTTTACGCATGTCGAGATACCGTTAACAGGTCCTTCAGAGGTAGGTTGTACCTTCAAAATTTTGCGGCCTTTGGTCCAAACCTCAAAGCTGCAACCTACACCGCAAAACGTACAGACGGTTTTCGTTTTTTTCGTACGGGTTTCACGCATCGCTGCTTCGGCTTCGGAAATAGCGAAAATCCCACTATAGCCCGGTTCCACTTCCTTTATTAAATCCACCATCGGATTTAATAAGTCTTTATCCATGCCGCTCATAAAGCCTGCTTCACCCAGCATAGATTTCTCCATCAAGGCATTGCATGGGCAGACGGTTACACACTGACCACAGCTAACGCAGGAGGAATCGTTAATCGCAACCCTATCATCCCATATGACGCGAGGACGTTCAGCCTCCCAGTCGAGGGACAGCGTTTCATTGACCTGAAGGTTTTGGCATACCTCTACGCATTGGCCACAGGCAATACACTGATTTGGGTCATAACGGTAAAAAGGATGGGACATATCTACTTCCGTTGGGTCGACTTTCGGTCGATACGGATATTTTTGATGTTCAATTTCCATGAGCTCTGCTGTATTATGCAATTTACAATTACCGTTGTTGTTATCGCACACCGTGCAGTAGAGGAGATGATTTTCCAATAGTCGGTCCATGGCCTCGGTTTGAGCTGCTTTCGCGCGGTCCGAGTGTAAATGAATATTCATGCCATCCGCAGCATGTGTCGAGCAGGAACGCACCAGCTTTCCATCTACTTCGACGATACAGGTGTCACAGGTGCGGATCGGATCGACTTCAGGAACGTAACACAGCTGGGGATGGGCGATATTGTTTTCGTTAATCACTTCAAGAATCGTTGCGCTGTTCTTCGTTTTCAGTTCCTGTCCGTTTAATGTAATTTTGATCGTACTATCAGTCACGGTTCAGGCTCCTTTCAGATTTTAAATTTAAAAATTAGGAATAAAAAAACTCCACCATAAACACAAGTGCTCGTGTTCCAGCACTTGTGTTTATGGTGGAGTAGTGACCAAGCTCTAGGTCCTGGAGGCCAATCCGCCATTTGAATATGTATTAATAACAAACAGTACGCACCGTCTGTATATCAATAACTTCTGAATAACTTAGATATGTCATTTTCTGCATGTCATCTCGTGTAACTATAACGTAAAATTTAAGATAGTTCAACGGTACATTATTAATTTTTTTAATTGATAATGATTATCGTTTGAGAAAACGAAAAATCATTGACAAACGTTCCAGGATTGCTAACAATAGGAATGTAATCTATTTCAGAGCAATCGTAAATGAAGTGTACGTGGGAATCGCGTATATTTTATTTGTCGCAGCGCTTGTTAGTTTGATTTTTCTATATCACATGATGTGGGATTCGTAAAATCCTGATGTAGATAAATTAACCGGCATTTAGCAGATTCTTCGGTATTCATAAGCGAAGAAGTTGTTGTGATGCCGGTTTTTTGGTTCAGTATAAAATGAATGGAAATACCGTTCCAATTTAGAGTGTAAAGAGTTTTATTAATGAAGACGGATTGAGGTGAACAGGATGGCGAACCGGAGCGACGATCAATGGAATCGTCCGTTACGGGACTTAAGAATATCCGTCATAGACCGATGTAATTTTCGGTGCCGATATTGTATGCCGGAAGAAATATTTGGCCATGACTATCCGTTTTTGCCAAAAGAAAAAATATTGACCTTTGAGGAAATTACACGCCTTTCCCGTATTTTTGTCTCGCTGGGCGTTACGAAGCTGCGTATTACTGGTGGCGAGCCGTTGCTGAGGAAAAATTTATCCTTGCTTATTCATTCGTTAACTCAGCTCGATGGGGTTGAAGATATTGCAATGACGACAAACGGCGTATTTTTGCCTAAATATGCTGCAGCACTGCGAGAGGCGGGACTGAAGAGAGTGACGGTTAGTCTGGATTCGCTCGATGATGATCGGTTCCGCCAAATGAACGGGGGCAGAAGCAGCGTAAAGGCGGTGCTGGATGGTATTGAGGCTGCGGCTCAAGCAGGGATGCAGGTGAAAATAAATATGGTCGTGCAAAAGGGCTTTAACGATCAGGATATTGTTCCCATGGCTGACTATTTCCAAAAGAAAAAGCATATTTTACGTTTTGTTGAGTTTATGGATGTAGGCAACACCAATGGCTGGAAATTGGATCAGGTCGTTTCCAAGCAGCGGATCATCGAAGCCATTCACGAGCATATGCCGTTGGAGCCTGTCCCACCCCAGTACAAAGGTGAGGTGGCGACGCGCTACAGGTATCAGGACAGAGACGGGGAAATTGGCATTATTTCGTCTGTTACGGACGCCTTCTGCTCCACATGTACACGAGCGAGAATTTCTGCTGAAGGCTCCTTGTACACGTGCCTGTTTGCCTCTCAAGGGTACAAGCTTCGCGCGATGCTGCGTTCCGAACAGTCCGATGACGAGATTAGAGCTTACATTGAGCGTGTTTGGAGAGAACGTGCCGATCGCTATTCAGAGGAACGGCTGAATCATACACAGCAAGCAACGTCTAAAATTGAAATGTCACACATCGGCGGGTGAGCCGAAGAGCCAGCCTGTCAGAAACAAGGGAGTGGAGCACATGGAAAAGCCAGCTGAGGTAAAACGTGAGATTCTACGTTATCGTGACGGTCAGATCAAGCGTTTTGAAGACACTGTGGTGACGGAGCATCCGGTGACCATCAAAATCAATCAGCAGGAATTTGCTACCATGGTTTGTACACCGGAGTATGTGGAGGATATGGCAGTAGGTTTTTTGGCCTCTGAAGGCGTCATTCAACGGTACGATGATATCGAAGATATTTGGGTTCAGGAAAAAGAAGGCTTTGTTCATATTAAAACCCGTCGAATGAATGAATTTTATCAAAACTTCCATTCCAAACGATACATTACCTCCTGCTGCGGAAAAAGTAGACAGGGCTTTTATTTTATGAATGATGCGAAAGTGGCAAAAAGAATGAATGACACCCATGTTACGCTGTCTTTTGACGATTGCTTCCGCTTGATGAATTTAATGCAAAACTCGGCACTTACGTTTCAGGAGACCGGTGGTGTTCATAATGCAGCGCTGTGCGACAAAGACGGGATGATCCTGTCCAGAATAGATATCGGCCGACACAATGCGCTGGATAAAATCTATGGGCATTGCCTAAAACATGATATTGTATTACAAGACAAAATCATAGTATTCAGCGGACGCATTTCGTCTGAAATTTTGTTGAAGGTTGCGAAGATCGGCTGTGAAGTTGTTTTGTCCAAGTCAGCTCCCACAGAGCTTGCACTTGAGTTGGCTGAGGATCTGGGAATTACGACCGTCGGCTTTATACGCAGTCGTTCTCTGAATGTATATACGCATACCGAACGGATTGATGAACTGTTTGAATCTAAAATATAATATAAAAATCTTCAATGTACACCGTCATAGTTAACCAGCATGGAATAAAACCTTTCGGGGTATTAGTTCATGTTGGTTTTTCTTGGTACATATGTGGTGGACATTCACTGTACTGAAAAGGAGGGCATGTTAAATGAACTATCATATTCAAGTATTTGCCGGACTTGCGGAACAGATGGGAGGGCCTATAATTACGGTGCCTACCGTGCAAGAAACGATGACCGTTGCCGCATTAAAAGACTTGCTATCCGAGTGTTTCCCTGCATCAGCAGCTCAGTTGCAGGGTTCTTTTGTTGCCAGAAATCAAGCCTACGCCGCTCCTGAGGACCTCGTGAGTATACATGATGAGATTGCGATTATTCCTCCGGTTTCAGGAGGGTAAATTCTATTAATAGGATAGGTGTATCGATAGAATAGGTGCAAGGGGGCAGATCATATGCAATACCGTATTCAACTATTCGCAGGTATGGCGGAGCAACTTGGTGATGTGATCACGGTAGAACTTTCACAGGGAGCGGTGACCATTGCAGACATTCGAAAAAAGCTGAATGAGCTGTACCCGGAAGTGACTTCACAACTGCCAGGTTCTTTTTTTACCCATCATAAAAAGCTGGCTTCTCCAGATGAACTTGTGCTTCCATCAGATGTAATTGCTCTTCATCAGTCAGCACCCGGGATGGAGACGGTCGTTTCAAAATGTGGTTTATTTGCCATTACGTACGACCCGATTGATGCCGATGAAGTAACCTCAAAGGTGCTCGACCCTTCTCATGGCGCCTCGCTGACCTTTAATGGTACGACTCGGGAATTTACGCAAGGTCAGCGAACGGTGCTGCTTGAATATGAGGCGTATGTCCCGATGGCCATGAACACGATGAAGCAGATTGGTGACGAAATTGCAGAGCGCTGGCCTTCTACACGTACTGCGATTACACATCGGCTTGGCACGGTAAGAATTGGAGAGACGAGTGTGGTGATTGCTGTCTCTGCTGCACACCGCGATACTTGCTACGAAGCCAGCCGCCATGCCATTGAACGGTTAAAGCAAATCGTACCGATTTGGAAAAAGGAAGTGTGGGAGGACGGCTCAGAATGGAAGGGGCATCAGCTGGGTGGCTGGAATCCTCAAAATACCCCAAAGCTTTCGAATAAGGGCGACATTTGAACTTTTAGCTTGTCTGATCAACTTGTAGCTATCAATGGATAAGTATGGAGGCGTAAATCAACGATGTCAGAAATGGACAAAATCCAGAAAATAGAAGTTGCTGCACAAGCACATGCGCATGCGTCTCATGCCCGTTATTCTAGACAGGAATTATTCTCGAAAATTGGACCGACAGGCCAGCAAAATATCCGTAGTAAGCACGTGCTGATGGTGGGGGCCGGCGCACTGGGCACTGCCAATGCTGACATGCTGGTGCGAGCGGGCATCGGACGGCTGACGTTGGTAGACCGTGATTATGTAGATTGGAGCAATTTGCAACGCCAACAGCTCTATGACGAAGCGGATGCCCGTGATCAGATCCCCAAGGCAGTGGCCGCGCAGAAGCGATTGCAGCAAATCAATTCGGACGTGGACATTCGTGCGCTAGTCCGGGACGTCTCGCTGGAGGAAATCGATGATATCGCGGCAGGGGTAGACCTCATCATAGATGCCACCGATAACTTCGATACACGTCTGCTTATGAACGATTACGCGGTCAAGCACCAAATCCCTTGGATTTACGGGGCGTGTGTGGGCAGCTATGGGACAACCTTTACCATCGTGCCAGGACAGACACCGTGCCTGCATTGCCTGCTCGGAACCGTACCGCTCGGCGGTGCGACCTGTGATACGGTCGGTGTGATTAGCCCGGTTGTACAGATGGTGGCGGCTTACCAAAGTGCCGAGGCATTGAAGCTGCTCACTGGGGACGAATCAGCCTTACAGGGGAAGCTGATTTCTTTCGATCTGTGGAACAATCAGCATCAGGCAATCCAAATCAGCGCGATGAAGAAAGCCGATTGTCCAACGTGTGGTGAGCACCCTGTGTATCCTTTTTTACAATCGGAGCATCAGGCTAAAACGGCTGTCTTGTGCGGACGAGATACGGTTCAAATCCGCCCGGCCCCGGGTGCTGTACGTGATCTGAATGAAGCGGCACGTTTGTTATCCCGTCAGGGGGGCAAGGTGGAGCATAATTCATACCTGGTATCCGTTGTTATCGGAACGCATCGAATCGTTCTTTTTCAGGATGGACGCGTCTTAATTCATGGCACGAAGGACATCGCCGAGGCGAGATCGATTTATCACAAATATTTGGGTTGACCCAATAGATTCGACCCGTTATGAGATGTACAATGTTTCCTTATTTTCGCTATCACATTTTCGTCATCTCATTTTGGAATTTATAGGATAGGGGAAGAACAAGTTGAAAAAGAAATTTGGGTACATATTCACGTTCGTTGGATTGTTGGCATGGGTTCTGGCTGGGTGCTCGTCTCCGGCTGCTGTACAGTCCGCACCCAAGACAGAACTAGTCGTATCAGCCGCTGCGAGTCTTCAAGATAGTCTGAATACGCTCAAGGGCCAGTATGAGAAACAGCACCCAGATATCAAACTTACCTTTAACTACGCTTCATCTGGTACATTACAAAAACAAATTGAGCAAGGCGCACCCGCTGACGTATTTATTTCGGCAGGCTTGAAGCAAATGAAGGCATTAACCGATGCTTCATTGGTGGAAAAGGATAACGTACTGCTTCAAAATAAACTGGTTGTGGTTGTTCCGCAAGATAAGGCGAAAAGCACAGATAACAAAAGCATTACGCTCAATGATCTGATGGGTCCTTCTTTCCTGAAAGTGGCTGTTGGGGAGCCTACTACCGTTCCCGCCGGACAGTATTCCAAAGAATCGCTGACGAAGGCCGGACTATGGGACAAGCTGGAGCCTAAGATGGTATTCGCCAAGGACGTAAGACAGGTATTGAATTATGTTGAAACAGGCAACGCCGATGCAGGGCTCGTCTATCTGACGGATGCCAAATCATCCGATAAAACGGTCATAGCACTGGAAGTGCCCGAGGAATTGCATGCACCCATCCTGTATCCTGAAGGCATTGTAAAAGCAACCAAACATAGCCAGGAAGCAGGCGAGTTTCTTGATTTTCTGCGGACAGATGAAGCTATGAGTGTGTTCAGCAAAGATGGATTTTCAGCCCCTACAGAAATGACGGGAAAATAGAATTCACAGATAAAGGAGGGGGTCCCGTTGGATTGGTCAGCTTTTCTTCCTCCGGTTATCGTATCTGTTAAAGTCGCTGTCGTCGCCAGCATCATCGTCTTTTTATTAGCTACTGTGGTAGCGCGGATGATGGCGTACTGCACGCCGCGGAGGGGAACCAGCGTGATCGAGACCGTCCTACTTCTTCCGCTCGTTTTGCCTCCCACTGTTGTCGGCTTTATTTTGCTCATATTGCTGGGAAGGAAAAGCTGGATTGGCACTGTCTTCGAAAGCCTGTTCCAGCAGACGATTGTATTTACGTGGGGAGCTGCAGTGGTGGCGGCTGTAGTTGTTGCTTTTCCACTGGCTTACCGCACGATTAAAGCAGGCTTTGAAGCTGTAGACCCTGAGGTGGAGCAGATTGCACGTGTGCAAGGTGCCAACGAATGGCAAGTGTTTCGCCACATTACGATGCCCCTTGCCTACCGACCTCTCATTTCAGGATACATTCTCGGATTTGCACGAGGGTTAGGGGAATTTGGCGCTACGCTGATGCTTGCAGGTAATATTCCTGAACAGACTCAAACCCTGCCTACGGCGATTTACACCGCGTCCGAGGTCGGAAATATGACACTCTCTTGGAGCTGGGTAGCGGTCATCATTTTATTCTCTTTTATCATGTTGATGCTTTCAAATCGACTGGTAAAGGATTAGTCCTTTTGGAATAAGAACATGCGCAGTCTGCCGATAGGGTAGGCTGTGTTTTATTTGTTATGAGAAAAAACTCTTACACTTCTTCATTCACTCTCCAACTCTTGGCATTAGAGGGCCTGGAGGCTCGCGGACGGTCAAGGCTGTACTCCGTTTGCAAGCGTAACAGATTTAGTGAATTTGTGGTATAATTCACAAAAAAATAAGAAAAGGGGGATGGAGGACCATGAAGAAATTAGGGAAAATTTTTATGGTAGGTTTAGCCATGGTTTTGGGGCTAGGTCTGGCGGTAGGAAATGTGCAGCCTCCCGCCGCCTCCGCGGCCGATACAGAATATTATGTGGCCACGAGCGGCAGCGACTCCAACGCAGGAACGAGCGACGCGCCGTGGAAGACGCTGCAGCACGCGGCCGACGTGGTTCCTGCGGGCAGCACGGTTTACGTCCGGGGCGGCGTGTACAATCAGAAACTGAAGATCACCCGCTCTGGCTCCGCTTCGCAGGGTTCCATTGTGTTTACCAACTATGGGACGGAGACCGCCATCATTGACGGCACCGGACTTTTGGTCAGCGGGAACGAAGGGCTGATCGAACTGGCCGATGTCAATTACGTTACCGTTCAGGGGTTTGAAATCCGTAATTTCACCACTGCTTCCAAGAATGCGGTGCCTGTAGGTATTTATGTCCACGGTTCGGGCGGCTTCATTAATCTGTCCAACAACAAAATCCATGACATCAAAAACACGGTCACCCCGACCGGCAAAGATCGGCTGGGCCGGGACGCTCACGGTATCGCTGTTTACGGCACGAAAGCTCCGGCTTCGATTCACGACCTTACGATCAGCGGCAATGAGCTGTACAATCTCGTGCTGGGCTCCAGCGAATCGCTCGTTTTAAACGGCAACGTGGACGGCTTTGCGGTGACCGACAACCTCATTCACAATAATGACAACATCGGGATTGATCTGATCGGCTTTGAGGGAACTGCGCCGAATACTGCTTACGATCAGGCGCGAAACGGGCTGGTGAAGGGCAACCGGGTGTACAATAATTCTGTTCAAAATAACCCATCTTACAAGAGCGATGACAACTCGGCCGGCGGCATTTATGTGGATGGAGGCAAGGACAGCATTATCGAGCAGAACTACAGCTACAACAACGACATCGGCATCGAAATTGCTTCCGAGCATGCTGGCAAAGCCACCAGCAATATTACGGTCCGCAGCAACGTGATATATAACAACCGGCTGACTGGCATTGCCACGGGCGGTTACAATGAGGAGCGCGGCTCAACGGTAAACTGCAAGATCGTGAACAATACGCTATACAAGAACGATACATTTGACGATGGAAGCGGCCAGCTTTTGGTTCAGTACGATACGCGAAACAACGTCATCAAAAACAATATTTTCGTGGCCAGCTCCACGGATGTGCTGATCTCCAATGGATACACCAAAAATTCCGGCAATGTTGTAGATTATAACTTATATTTTGCTCCGAGCGGCAGCTCGGAAGCCAACTGGATCTGGAAAAATAAAGAGTATACGGGATTCTTCGCATACAAATCGGGGACCGGCAACGATACGCATTCTCTGTTTGTCGATCCTAAATTCGTGAATGCCGCGAACGGCGACTTCCATTTGCAGTCTTCGTCACCGGCGATCGATGCCGGGAACACGGACCGTGCCATCATTGGAACGCTGGATATTGACGGGAAGCCTAGAGTACAGGGAGTCGCTGTGAACATCGGTGCCTACGAATAAGTCTCATATTCAAGGATAAAAAAAGTGCGTACCGAAACCATGCGGTGCGCACTTTTTACAATGTTCCTTGCACAGAATCAAAAAATACCGGATTTTTATATGGTTTGTGAGGGCGGCCGGATAATTATTTCGATGACACTGACATCGTCTGGTTCGTTAATAATGTATGCAATCGCTCTGACGACATTGTACGGGGATATCGACTCTGATTAACATAGTTGTTGCACACCTTTGAACCACACGGATTTGATCGACAAGGTATCCGAGATGTTGGCTGTCGGATCACCGTTTACTAGTATAAGGTCAGCGAGCGCACCTTCGGTAATACGGCCGCGATCGTTAAGTCCAAAGCAACGGGCCGGTTTTGCGGTAGCCGACTGAAGCGCTTCTGTCGGAGTGAACCCTGCCTTAACCAGCAACTGCATTTCATGATGGACGCTGGCTCCATGAGAAAGGCCGCCAAGATTTGGAACGGGAACGGGGGCGACATCCGTCCCGACCAGAATATCCACACCGGCACGGTGAAGATCCATCACATTTTTAAAGCTATTCTCCATATTGCCTTGTGGGAAAGTATGGAAGCTAGAGTTCAAAATATCGATCCATTCCGGACTTAATTTGGAATAAACACGTGGATCATTCGCCAATTCTGATGCCGAATTCCCAAGAATGGATGAGTTCAATACCAAGCACGGTATAACAAATGCGCCTGAATCCGCTATGGATTTCACCAACTCAGATGTGTATTCGGGCCTGTCGAGAAATAAGTGTCCCAATCCGTCGACCCCAATATCGATGGCGGTTTGCGAAGAATGAGCCGTCAAGACGTGGGCTATGACGATTTTATCGAACTTATGGGCTTCTGCCACGGCTGCTTTTAGAATCTCGTCGCTTAAAACAGGCAGTCCAGGGGCACCCATGACCGTCCCTTCTTCAATCATGATCTTAATATAGTCGGCACCATTCTCCACTTGGGTATGCACATGTTTGATCGCTTCTTCCACAGTCGTCACTTGGGGCACTTTTTCGTGATCGTGAGCGTAAGCGGCTAGCATAGCTTTCCGGTCTTCCTCCGATAACTTTTCCAATTCCTTTAATACGAACTCAGGTATTTCATCCCCATGCGGAAATAATTCATCCGGATGACCACCCGGAGCGGTGATCGCTGTGCCAGCAGAACGGACTTCAGCGACGTCATTCACATTTTTCAACTGGATCTCGCGTCCTCTTTCCGTAAAATCGCCGTTCATTTCGAGCTCTGTCGTAACGCCGAATTTTAAAGCATCTCGTAACCCACCGATTGAAGTGTGGACATGCGCATCAATCAGGCCGGGCAATAATGTCGCATTTTCCCCATCGATGATCGTTGCATGCGTCGGAAGGTCTCCGCCTACCGAAATAATGGTTTCCCCATGGATGATAACATTTCTGGGCTCAATAACTTTTTCTCCATCGAAAATACGTACATTCGTAATCGCTGTAACTTTTTCTAACGTAGAGCTTTGAGTTACATTCTTCATGTCGTTCCTCCTTAGTGTTCAATTTGAAACACTTAGAATTCTAACTGTTAGTTTTATGACTGTCAACAAACTAAATTTTTATTTGACAAACAGTTTAGAGATTTATATAGTTTATTTACTGACAATTAGACTTCTAATAATTTGAGGAGGTACGATTATGAAAACCCAAAAGGATACGGTTTATCTGGATTTGTTTCAGATTATCGGTCTTAAGTTAAAGAAAAGAGCGGACGAGAGCATAAAAGAGTTGGGATTAAATGCTCAACAAGGAAAAATGATTAGCTATATCTACGAGAATCAAGAAAATGATTTAATTCAGAAGGATCTTGCCGATCGGTTTCATCTGCGCGGAGCCAGCATTACGAGCATACTTCAAGGTCTTGAGCAAAAAGGATTCATTGAGCGCAAAATCCCGGCCAATAATGAACGGCAAAAAAATATTTATGTTTTACCAAAAGCCATTGAATTGATTGAAGCTTTTAGTGACTCTTTCCAAAAGGTGGAGGACGAAATTGTTCAAGCCCTGACCGAAGAGGAGAAGCAAATTTTAGAGGAAATGTTAATCAAAATTAATGAACGCTTATAATTGCAGATAAAATCTACCTGACGTCTGTTTTCAAAGAAAATACCGAAACAGCACGGGATGAGGCGATTTTCCTTCTCAAAATATCGCCATATCAAACACTCCAGTCTAACACTTAGTATTCGTCTCCAGCTTTTTTTTATCAATACCCAAAATAGGCAACTAGAGCATGTTCCAAAAATCACTTTCGCTAGTCTCTGTTTTATATGATAGGAATCGGTTATGATGGAAATAGTAATAGGGATTTTAGTAGATTTTAGGAGAGCGGTGCGATATGAGAAGGGAAACGGGTTTTAACGAAATTATTCGAAAAGTACGTAAAGAGCTATTTGGAAAAGGCCCGGAACGCATACATACAACCTTTGTAGATAACATGGCCATCACGATGCTGTATGGAAATTTAACCCCATCCGAAAAGTTTCTGGCACAAGAGGTTGCCGGGAAAGAGATGGTGCATGCAGCCCGAACCAAAATGGTTCAAAAAATCTATCCCGTACAGTTCAACAAAGAACTGGAGGATTACATGGATTCCCGACTGCTGCACCTCTTTTCGGATATTAAGGTGGAGGAAGATATAGCCATCTCTGTTTTTGTATTTGAGGATACGATTGTTGCAAAATAGGATGAAGGGGAGACAATCTATACGTGATTTCTTCTCCGATATTGATATTGGGACCATTGGTAGAGAATAAAGCATCCGACACAAAAGCCAAGAATAGCCACCAATGCCGCCACCAGCACCATCGCCGAGAACACATAAGCGACAATACTCCATTGGAACGTAAATCCTACCAGAGCCACCAGCAGAAAAAAGACAGCAAGGAGCTGATTAAATCTTTGCTGTCCCCGGTCCTCCTGCACATATGAGGAAGGACTTTTCTTTAAAAACAGCTTGGCTATCCGCATTACCGGATTGAAGTTGAAAAGCACACCGAGTAACCCCGCAACAAGCGGAATAGCTAACACCCCATACGCCCCTGTAATCCAGGTAAAGACCACAGACAGCACAATCACCCATTGATTAGCCCTGACCAACGGACGGGGAATCGAGGCTGGAGCTTGACTCATATATATCATCCTTTTCACATCGGAATAAAATAATTGAGATTATTATAACGTAATGGTTCGGGAATAGATAGCTGAAAAATGGTTTGAATGATTATAACTATAGACCCATTACCAAAGTCATGGTAGAGTTTTGGTATATATTCGGTAAAGGGGTCAGTTTATGAAAAAGATATTTTTATGTTTATGCGTGGCAGGGGTCGTTCTATCGGGGTGTACTACTTCCAAGAGCGATACCACGAGTACAGAGAGTGCTACAAGTTCAAATACATCAGGAGGCTCTGCCAGTTCATCTGTGCATGAGACGATAGCGACTGAAAATAAGGGATATCAAGGTAAAATTTCATTTCGCAACGTAGGCTGGGGAATGAGTAAAGAACAAGTAAAGGCATCTGAAGATATGAAGGTTGAGGAAGAAGATCATGAGTCAGTTGGCTATTATTCCAAGATATTGGGACTGGAAAGCGGACTCATGTACTTATTTGTGGATGATCAATTGGTTCGTGCAGCTTATGTAGTGACCGAAAAACATACCAATAAAAATGAGTATATTGAGAATTATAATGACTTAAAAAAGAGCCTAACGGAGAAATACGGCAAACCTAGCAGTGATGATACCCTTTGGAAGGGAGAGTTATACAAAGATACACCAAGCCAATGGGGAATGGCTGTAGCGACAGGCGAATTGCATTATCAGGCAGTATGGGAGACAGAAGACACAGAAATTTTGCTTGATTTACATGGTGATAATTTCGAACCCGCCCTGAGTCTAGTGTATGACAGCAAGGAACTACAGCATTTGAGTGAGCAGCAAAAGGATCAGGAATTGAAAAAGAATTTATAACAGAACAAGGCAAGGGACCCGGAACATTCGCACCTCGCGCCAGACAAGGGATTCAGCGATTTTGAGGTGTAGTTTTTAACATTTATTGGTGAGTTGAAAAGAGATTTGCGAAAAAGCGTTTACAAAGCCTTGCTGGGTAAGGCTTTGTAAGGCATGCTGTCGCTCCCTATATATGGGAGCGTGGATTGAAATCGTCAGAACAGTGTGTGCCGCTCTGGAAAGATGGCGTCGCTCCTTAAGTAGGAGCGTGGATTGAAATGTTTTAATTACGTATACGACTGGATTTGGAGAAGGTCGCTCCTTAAGTAGGAGCGTGAATTGAAAGCACGTATTTCTCATACTACACATGTAGCACAGCTATGACGTTCCTCATTTTCTTTGAAATATAAAAAAGGTTTGCCTAAGAACTTGGCAACCTTTTTTATGTTGGTTATAAATGCTAATAAACTCAAGATGAACTAACTTTTTTTATAGACGTGGAATTGTTCGGACCACCGCCCTAAAAAGCTGAATACCAAAAAAGAAGCCTGTTTTAACACAGACTCCTTAATCTATTCCTACGTTTAACATGCACAAACCACGCTATTCTGTTTCTTCAAACTGCATTAACACGGAAATGTCCTTGATCTCCAGAGCATGAGCGATCTTTTCAAGCATAAGCAAGTTCACTTCTTGTCGGTCATCACTACTTAGTTTGGATATCCTTGCTTGTGAAACACCGGATAGTTCTTCTAATTGTTTTTGAGTGATACCTTTTTCTTTGAGAACTTGCTTTAGCTTGATTCTGATTTTTAACATTTGGATTTCCTCCATATATCGTTGACAAAATATGACCATAGAGTTATATTTATTTTATGACCCTAAGGGCATATCCGAGACTGGCATACTACAACCCAAAGGGATGTATCCAACATACCCTTAGCTTTGCTATTGCCATTTTACCAGAATTTCAATGGAGGATGATACCTATGACTGAAAAACGGAAAGCGAATGTGCAAGCGATCAAGGATATTGTACGCATGAATCAGGTGTGGGAGCAGGAAAAGGGAGAGCAAGAAGCGGCAGAGCTACACTATTATCATATTGTAGATGCACTTCAACGAAAATGGCAAACCATCGGTGTCGATGTTTCGGACGCGATTGAGGTTTTTGAAAGCGGGTATAACGATGCATGGACACGGATTATTGAGCCAGCTCCTTGGAACCCCAATTTAACCACTAACGATTTAATTCACCTGCTCAAAATCAGTCCCGAAGCTGTGCAGATTCGTCATGCTATGAAAATCATACTGAATACAGTTGAAAGACGCAATGCGTTCATCCGTCATTTTTAATGTGAATGATCAGGCAATCCAGCATCTGCTCTATCTGATGAAAGACGAATACCTGCGTTATGAGCAACTCCCAGATGAAACCTTTATGGCGATGTATGCTATGAATCCGGTCGAAGCCTTATCTGTATATTTTCAGGAATCCGTAGATGTGCATATGTACTGGGAATGGTGTGATGCTGGCGGTACAGGCGAACAGGCCATGCAGTATAAACGTGAGGACCCTCACATGACGCTGATTCAAGCGATTGAAAGAGTAGAAGAGGAAATGTATGCCCGTAGATAATAACCCATAGGTATAGTTGCTACGCTGACGACAAAATGGCTTGGGTGGGCAGTTAGCTAGTCTCCTGCAAAGGATGTGAGGGCTGTGGAGGTTAAAGATGCTTTGACATTAATGATGATGTTGGGTACGCTGCTGGTTGCGTTGATCGGATTAATTGTCACCATCGTAATCGCATTGAACCAACACAACAGAAAGTAGACGGCCCACTTATAGCGGATTACAAACCCGTTTGTTACAATTCAATGAAATGGGTATAGACCATAATCATAGAGGAGGACATATATATATAAGATGGATATTCAACAAAAATGGATGTGGCTCACAGTCCTATGAAGCCATTTGTCCTTGGTGTATTGCAGATGGCAGTGCGGCTGAGAAATGGAATGGAAGCTTCCATGATGCTGCGTGTTGCGCACATTTAGAAGACGAGAAGCGCAATGAGTTACGTATCGAACGCCAGGATATCAAGCCTGGCAAAGTACAGCATGGTTTTTGGAAAACAACCGAAAGATAAGCTGTTTGTGGAAAAAGGAGTAAATTGGAATGATCTTCCGTTTGGCAAAAGCGCGGGGTATGTATTACCAAGCAACAGTAACGCAAAGGTGGGGCTATCAGAAACAAACTACATCAACCAATACGTCTACTTGGAAAAGGATGTGTGAGAGTTGGAATGTGTCATTTTTATAGGAATTCAGGCTTCTGGAAAATCGACATTTTATAAAGAGTATTTCTTTAAAACACATATTAGAATAAATTTAGACATGCTTAAAACACGGAACAGGGAAAATATTTATCTTCAAGCCTCCATCGAAACGATACAGCGCTTTGTTGTGGACAATACGAATCCGACAGCCGAGGAACGGAAAAAATATATAGCTATTTCAAAAAATAAGGGATTTAAAATTATAGGCTACTATTTTGAACCTGATTTTGCAAAATCTATTAAGCGTAATGAGGAACGGACAGGTAAAGAGCATATTCCTGAGATCGGTATTAAAAGCGTAATGAGTAAGCTTGAAGTACCGAGCTACGAAGAAGGTTTTGATGAGCTGTACAGCGTTACATCCTGTGAAGGAACGTTTCGGGTCGAAAAGCTGACGGATAATCACACAATGTAGGAGGAAAATATGAATATACCTGAGAAATACATCAAACATTTTCCAGCATATGAGGACGTATTTGTTGGTGATCTTGAACATTATCGGAAGCATTTTTTGCCGATTTGCTCGATTAATCTTCAATTTTTGTTCCCGGAGCAGGACGAGTGGTTGCATTTTGTTTCCGTAAAAGAAATTCACGAGAGCAGTGTAGGTGAGGATACCCAGTCATTTCACACCACATTCACGAAGGAAGATATGCTGGGGTTCGATGTGATGGATGGTAAATACAAATTCGAAGCGGATTGGGATTATTTTATCCTTCATCAGAAAGAGCAGTTGGAAGCTGCCTATGAAACGCTGAAATCCACCGGGGATAAAGCATATCTACGCATGAAAAGGAAAGTCATGTCTCTGGATGAAGTGGAGCATGCGTATATAGCTAATGAACAAGACTACCAATCCCGCAAAGCGTTTTTCCTGAAAAATAACAACATTTATCCGTATTCCTCCTTTGGGGATGCCAAAGAGTCCGTAGAAGAACTTACCCGCGATTTTGAGGACAAACAATCGAGTGGTTGGGGGTTGAGTTTTCCTGAAGTCAACGGTATATTGGATGATATCGCATTTCAGTCCGAAGAGGCCCAAAGCTATATAAAGGAATATGGTGAATCTATCGAAGAGATGCTCCAGTTCGAACATACGAACTTGCTTCATGTACCTAAATGTGCCAATGGCGAGACTTTTACCTATATCGGTTCTTTCACGGGATATTATTTTCAAGCGTTTGGGGCGGATTCCGTCTATTTATTTTATGACAGAGAATTAAGAAAAGCGGTTATTTGCTTCGAATATTCGTAGGTATATAGAAAAAAAACTCCCAAAAAGGGAGTTTTAAATCTTATTTCTTATTCATAGTCACATCATGCTCTTTGGCAAGTGCGTTGACCTGTTCGCCAAAATCTCGGAATAGCTTTCTACCCTCGCTGAGTTTGGCGTTACTTTCATTGACTAAGCCCATATCCTGTTTTTCCAACGCATCAACCATCATAATAAAGGCTTCCTTTTGAGTACTAGCGGCCTTGATGTAGGTTTCGTGGACGGCTCTTACCTCAGGAGTTTCCGTCTTTACAGCTTCTAACTTATCAACGAATTTGGTATATTCGGGGATAATGTTGTCTTTTAAAGTATTATATAGTGTTAGATCATCTGTGTATTTATCTCCGGTCACGGATTCATACTTATCAGTTACTGCTTTTTCATCTTGTGCTAAGGGAAGCATTCCATCATTCACATAGGTAATTAAATCTTTTTTTACCGGATCGGTAGAGCAGGCTGCCAAAATGGAAAAGCAACATAATACCAACATAAATACGCTAAGTTTTTTCATCTGTATTCCCCTTTTTATGTATGTTATGGGTAATTCGATGTGCCTTGTAGTCAAAAAGAACTATCCATATCATTTTATTATATCGTATAAATAAGAGAATGGTAGGGTTTTTATGGTAAAATAGTGTCGAAACTAAGTTGATTGATCTGTTCATTAAAAATAGGTAACCATATAGAAGCCGATTCGGTGCGAACCCCAAGCGCACATGAAAATCCCGGGTCCTTCGCACCTCGAAACTTGTCGAAAAGTATTGGATTGGCTATCTATCCGTAAAAGTCAATAGTTGATCCAAGCTTATTGGGCATCAGTTTTTACGGTAATGTGTGGAATTGATATCGTTAGGGTATGAATTACTGCATTTTCGCTGTCGCACTCTATATGAGTGCGTGGATTGAAATATATACATTACTTATCACCCTCCGATTCATCAATAAGTCGCACTCTATATGAGTGCGTGGATTGAAATTGCCGTAGCGCCTTGTCAACGTCTTCAATCGGGATGTCGCACTCTATATGAGTGCGTGGATTGAAATATGATTGGGACGGTCATCATGGTCAACATGGGGTCGCACTCTATATGAGTGCGTGGATTGAAATAGTCCCACAAATAGACTGTCTTTGCATAATTTTTGTCGCACTCTATATGAGTGCGTGGATTGAAATATTTTTATGATCAAAAAATTTTCCAACAAGTATCAGTCGCACTCTATATGAGTGCGTGGATTGAAATTGGACTGGCTCCTGGGATAGAAGGAGAGATTCCCCCGCGTCGCACTCTATATGAGTGCGTGGATTGAAATGATTATGAGGATATGACTTTGGTAAATGTCAAAGGGTCGCACTCTATATGAGTGCGTGGATTGAAATACAGCAGCAAACGAGTATGGAAACACATACTACGTCGCACTCTATATGAGTGCGTGGATTGAAATCAGCAGGCCGTAATTCTACATTTATTGGGGAAGCGTCGCACTCTATATGAGTGCGTGGATTGAAATTGATTTTTCGTGAGGATAATACCTGTGAGCTCATAGGTCGCACTCTATATGAGTGCGTGGATTGAAATAGGCTGATTGATAAGTTGACCCTTGGTGATCGAATGTCGCACTCTATATGAGTGCGTGGATTGAAATTAAGGAGCTTTGTATGTATTACAGTAAAAAGAAGTCTGAAGTCGCACTCTATATGAGTGCGTGGATTGAAATATAGGTCGATTCGGTAGCGGACAATTCAATGACCGTCGCACTCTATATGAGTGCGTGGATTGAAATCAGTACGCTGTTTCCTTATGAACCTATCTTAGCATTGTCGCACTCTATATGAGTGCGTGGATTGAAATCGGCCTATGTAGCGTTAGGCGATATCGCCGAATGTAGTCGCACTCTATATGAGTGCGTGGATTGAAATCTCTTCGAGCTTCTTAATTAACTCTCCAGCTTCATGAGTCGCACTCTATATGAGTGCGTGGATCGAAATCCCCTGATTGATTATTAAGAGCCGATTCCGTGATTAGTCGCACTCTATATGAGTGCGTGGATTGAAATACTTTAGGTTCGTATCCTGTTGTTTTCTGAGATGTGGTCGCACTCTATATGAGTGCGTGGATTGAAATACGCAGAAAGTAACTTTGCAGATTCATTAGCAAAAGTCGCACTCTATATGAGTGCGGATTGAAGCAAAGCTCTCAAAATAACTTTTTACGTGTTTTGCGTGCGCTCAAGTTTTTTAGCATTGAAACCCAAAGAAGGCTACCTTTTAATTAGGGGAGCCTTTTTCGTCGTGGTTTTTAGGAAAGAAGAGTAGAGAGAGAAAAGTGTAGGAGGCGAGTACACATAGTTCCAAAAGCGGTGACTTAATTATCACGGATTACAAATAAGAATATTTTAAGAAGTATCTTCCATTAGAACCAAAATTGTTTTATGATAGTGATAGACAGCTTAGAAGTTTTCCAGATGTATCTGGAAATAGTGGAAATTTCTTAAAACATTCGAGAGGGGATTTCAGTATGAATAGGTTCAAAAAGGCAACTTCGGTTATGCTAAGCACAGTGCTCCTGCTTTCTTTCGGGATGACTGCGAACGCGAGTCAAACCACAGAGGGTAAAACGGAACAAGCGATTAAAGCGGAGTCCAATGTTCAGCTAACAACTGAAAATGAAAGCGTCATTAAACATTTAACACGGGCAGACAAGCCCGCCAGCATTACAGATTCAGTGTATGCCATTACGGAAAATATCAACTTACAAACACCACAGAAATCTGTTTTGAAAAAGAAAGTTACCCCTTCGCTGAAAGCAAGTCCAAAGTCAGCATCAGCGAAAGCCACAGCGTCCTCCGCAACATATTCCGGTACGATTACGGAAGAGGGAGGTACACAGTTTTTATATCCGATCTATTTGCAGCCCGGTGAATTGTTGCAGGCTCAATTGGACGGACCGTTTTCAGCACAGCTTGACTATGACTTATACTTATATGAGTTTGATATGACGACAGGTGACATTAATCCCAATGCCATTGACAATTCGATTTATGGTACTTATTTTAACAATTATGAACAGGGAGCCGCATCACTTCCCGAAAACGTAGGAACACGCAACACGACTGGATCTGAAAAGGCTTATGCAATTGCAGTTCATGCCAAGAAGGGGTCAAGTATTAATGATCTTTTCTATCTAACTGTGGATACAAGCTCCAAATATGATGCATATGAGCCGGATGAGAGCGCCTTTCATGCTTATAATTTTACGATTAACAACGCAGGTTCTTCGATTAACTCACGCTCCATCCATTCCGGTATAGATAACGATTGGTATCAAATCACGGTACCAGCAAGCCGTAATTATGATGCATTAAATGTAAAGCTCGATAGCACTTCGGAAAGCTATGGCTACAAAGCGGAAGTTTATGGGGTGCTCACGGGTAACCAAATGGTGCTTCTCCCGCAAACCAATCACAATGTCTCCTTGAACACGGGAACTTACTATGTGCGAGTATACACCACAAGTCAGTATTCAGCTGACCATTTGTATACACTAACCATTAAACCGGTACTCAAGGCTGGGAAAATTGAAATCACTGGCTATAACTCCAATGGCTATTATGACTATCCGACTTACTCTTATGGTCGTCATTATCGTATTAATGGAGGCAGCAGCCTGATCGTGAATGGTGTTGTTAAAACAACGGACGGTTATCTGGTTGCGAATGCACCTGTTACTATCGTTTGGCTGGATAAGAACTGGAGCGAAAGTAGCGGTAACCGTACCAGAACGGCCTCCACTTATACGAACGCGAATGGGGCCTTTAGTGTCACACTTTCTCTTCCACAATCGACAGGAAGAAATGTGGATTACTTGAGTGAAATTAGTTCTACACACTATTATGATCTTACTGGGGTAGCTGCTCAAGTCGATGGAACCTCGATTAGCACAACGGATATTATTTATCTTTTTGCTTACAGTATTAGAAATTAAATCATCTTTTAACGTAGTAGAGTAAAACATAAGAGTCGCTTTTTTCGCAATGGCTTGCTGAGGCTTTCCATTTTCGAAAAAGGAGACTCTTTATGTTTTTTTGATTCAGCCACACTACATTACTTTATACGCCAATGGTCCTGATATCATATATTACAAATAAAAATATTTAGTACAGTATATTCCATTAGAACTAGAAGTGTTTTATGATAGAGTCATACAGCCTAGAAGTTACCCTGGTTTATCCGGGGAATAGCGGGAATTCCTTAAACCATTTGAGAGGGGATTTCAGTATGAAGAGGTTCAAAAAGGCTATTGCAGTTATGCTGAGTACGATGCTCCTGTTTGCCTTCGGGATGACTGCGAACGCGAGTCAAAGCACAGAGAGGGTATCGGACCAAGCGATTAAGGCGGAGTCCAATGTTCAGCTAACAGCTGTGAATGAAGATGTTATTAAGCAGCTAACGCGGGCAGACAAGCCGGACAGTATTACTTCTTCGGTGTATGCAATGAAGGAAGATCTCAACTTCAAGACACCAGAGACACCCTCATTGAAAAAAGAAACTGTTCCTTCGCTGAAAGCAAGCCCAACAGCAGCCACAGCATCTACTGCTACGTATTCCGGTACGATTACGGAAGAGGGAGGTACACAGTTTTTATACCCAATCTACTTGCAGCCCGGCGAATTGTTGCAAGCTCAGCTGGATGGTCCATTTTCAGCACAGCTTGACTATGATTTATACTTATACGAGTTTGATATGACGACAGGTGACATTAATCCCAATGCTATTGACGCTTCCACCTACGGGACTTATTTTAACAATTATGAACAGGGGGCTGCATCACTTCCCGAAAACGTAGGAGCGCGCAACGCTATCGGATCTGAAAAAGCTTATGCGATTGCAGTTCATGCCAAGAAGGGCTCTAGCATTAATGATCCCTTCTATCTAACTGTCGATACAAGTTCCAGCTACGATGCATATGAGCCGGATGAGAGCGCTTTTCATGCTTATAACTTTACCTTTAGTACGGGTGGATCTTCCCTTAACTCACGTTCCATCCATTCAGGCATTGATAACGACTGGTATCAAATCACGATCCCCGCAAGCCGTAATTACGATGCATTAAATGTAAAGCTGGATAGTACCTCGGAAAGCTACGGTTACAAAGCGGAAGTTTATGGAGCTCTCAGTGGCAACCAGATGGTGCTTCTCCCGCAAACGAATCACAATGTTTCTTTAAATACTGGAACCTACTATGTACGAGTATACACCACAAATCAGTATTCAACTGACCATTTGTATACACTAACACTTAAACCAGTACTTCGGGCTGGAAAAATTGTAATTACCAGTTACGATTCTTCTAAAAATGGGCCTAATGACTACCCAACCTACTCTTATGGGCGCCATTATCGAGTTAATGGAAGCAGCAGTTTTACTGTGAAGGGTGTCGTTACTACAACTGATAATTTTCCAGTTGTAAATGCGCCTGTTGATGTGACATGGTTGAATCAGAACTGGACCGAAAGCAGTGGAAATCGCACTCGCACAGGTACTGCATATACGGATCAGAATGGAGCCTTTAGTGTTACCGTCTCCCTGCCACCTTCAACTGGAAGTATTGCGGAATATCTGTCTGGAGCAATCAGTTTTACACACTATTTTGATCTCTCAGGGGTAGCTGCTCAGGTTAGAGGTACTTCGATTATAGACACAGATGTTGTATATCACTTCGCTTACAGTATTTATGGCGGTTGATTAACTGCTTTAATATTTGTTCATTTTTAGGACAAAGCATATATTCATTCCATATGTGCTTTGTCCGATATATATAGAAACAGGGTCACATTACATTATACATACGACTTAGAGTGCCTGTTACAAAATGACAGGAGGAAATAGAATGAATTTTGAGCCCCTTAGAATGCATCAAGCTGTTGTTAACACTAGTAGCTTGCGGATAAATCCGGCAGCAAAGCAAGTCCAATCCCCCCAACTTTATGAAGGAAAACCCTCTGAACTCGTTGTTCAAGACTCCGTAGAGATTAGCGAAACCGGTAGGCAGCTGGCTGAAGGAGCTATTGTATCACAGGCTGCTAAGTATTTCGGTACAACCCAGATCAACGATACATTAAACCGGGTTTTAGAAGGTCAGCCAGAAGAAGTGTCCAATGCGGTGTACAGTATGATTGAATCCAATTTTATCGTCAATGGTACAGTAACAGATGAGAGCCAGCGAACCGTGCTACTGGAGATGGGAGTTTCCCAATCCAAGTATATTGCAGACCACTATATGGAAGGGGATAAGGCCAAAGAGTTCTTGGAAACCATGAACCAGATAGCGGCTATTGCTTTGACACGATCAACTGATCCGGAGACCGGAGATATTAACTACACGACTCCAATAGACCGTCCGTTAGGTGCCCCTGAGGATTATGTCAAACTGTCTGAAGTGATGAGGCAGGCTGATCCCCAAAAATATACTGCGTTCATCAATGACATTAAAGGTGGAGGGAATGGACTGAGTCAGCTGATAGATTTTGCACAAAAGGTTCCTCAAAACCCCAAATGGATTGAGAAGTATAAGGAACGTACAGGAGAGATTGCGGAGTTGCTAAATAACACGCGAATAGAGAACCGGTTTGACAAGTCTGATACGACTTCAGCTTCCGCATTTATGAACAGTATGCAAAATATTCTTAAGGAATCTTCCGCTATACAGGACTCATATAGTCAGAACTTGCGCGGCTTTTTTCGGAACTTGGGCGTTCACGTTAATTAAGGCTTCAAGGCTAATCCCGAGATGTGGAATAATGTGGATTACAACAATTTATGAATTTTAAATGATATCGTGCTGTTTACATTACGTTTAGAACGAAGTATAATAGCTTCAAAACATACTCGTTGCATTGAGGAAGCACCTCAAACTTAGGCTTAACCGCCTTCGTTTGGGGTGCTTTTTCTATTTTAGCCGAAACGAGTTTGTAAAACTCTTTGAAAATAAAATAAAGCAAGGGAGAAATGTATGTATCCAAAAAATAAGCGAAAGGTAAGGAAGTATAGCAAGTGGGTATATGGATTTTTAGCTGTAATGATCATGTTAACCGCCCTCCCTATATTTCCAGAGAGGGTATCAGCTGCTACCCAAGAGATCATCGGTGGACCTTTTTGCCAAAATAATTTACCTGGTGGGGGTGACAGTTGGGGGTTATGGTCAGGAAATGGAATAGGAGCAACTGAAGTTTATAATGGTACGGGTTCAGCAAGGTATAAATGCGATGGTACTACGCAGCCTGCACACCGTTTTGTTGATATTGGAAGATCTATTAAGACATCGGATTATAAGATTTTTGTTTATATCGAAGGGTCTTACCATACTGATATATATGTATCTAATGCAGCAGCGGGTAACAGTTGGCAGCCTAATGGAACGAATTTATATACATGGACCGATGTCACAAAATTTTATGCCAGTAGCTCTTATCAAGGGAAATGGGTAGAGATCACAGACTCTATTACGTTAAAAGATATTCGGTATTTTAGAGCTATGGGTACTAACCAGCAGACTAGTAATGAAATATCCAAGTTTGGAGTCCGTGTCATTCCCAAATCAGGTCTGATGCCTAAACCACCCCAGATTAGTGCAGGGGCTGAGGGCCAAGCAAGTACGGAATGGACCAAAGGACCTGTAACGGTTTGGATCAATGGAGACGTGGCGCCTGAAGGGCTGAAATACTATGAATACAGCCTAAATGGTGGAGCATTTCAACAGTACACAGGACCCTTTACTGTATATGATCATGGTGTAAATACAATCTATGCCCGGACTGTAGACGTGAATAACCAGTACAGTGGTCTTTCTTCCGGGAATGTCAGGATAGACAAAATGCCGCCGACGCCACCGATCATAAGTGCAACGGGCAACAGTAATGACTATACCATTACATTGCAGCCAGGAGCGGACGACTATTCTGGGCTGGCCCATACACAATTTCGCTTGACGGGCGTTATTAATCAAGGTTGGCAAGATTATGGTGGAGCATTCCATGTTAATAAAGATGGTAAAAGCACGATTTATGCCCGCTCCATAGACAACGTGGGTAATGTGAGCCAAGAAGTAAGCAAGGAAGTCACTATTGATAAAAAGGGACCGACTGCTCCTGCTATCCGAGCTAGCGAGGTGGGTCCAACGATCAACAATGTGAATATTGCTATTGATTCAGGAAGTGATCCTGTAAATGGAATCAAGATGACGCAGTATCGTTTGAGTTCAGCAGGGGAGTGGCAGACATACAATGGCGTTTTTACATTAAACGCGGAAGGGATGTACGAACTATCAGCACGAACGATCAATAATCTGGACGTGCCTAGTCCAATCGTGACTCAATCGGTCATGATTGATCGAACCAAGCCAACGCCCCCGGAGGTTACGTTTTCCGAGGTAACGATGCCCACCCGATACACCAATAAGCCAGTACAATTTGCTATTTCGGGTGGAACGGATATTTCAGCAGTACATTACGAATATCAAATGGGCTCTGGCAATTATGTTCCTGGTTCATCGGGAGTATTAAATAGTTCTGGCATCGTAAAAGTGACTGCTCAAGCTGTGGATGCAGCTGGAAATCGGAGTGATCCGGTGTCCGCAACATCTTACATTGATTTGGAACCCCCAACGATCAGGCTAACACCAGATTCCCGTGAATGGAAGGATACGAATATTCAGATGGGGATACGATACGCTGACCAGCATTCGGGGATCGAATCAACAACGATGCAGTATAAAATCACGAGCAGCCCAGATACACCCGAACATTGGGATACAGCTGCCGATACAGGAATTCAGATTAACCTTTCAAATGAAGGTGAATGGTATGTTCATGCCAAGGTTAAAGATCAGGCGGGTAACATTTCTGAAACAGTCAGCAGAGCACTTCGTATTCAGAAGCAGCCTCAGCCAGTTGTTCTTTCTGCATCAGCCGTACGAAATACAGAGGTAGATTTGCAATGGACTCTTCCATCGGGCCTTGATGATGGTTACGTCTATACCATCCGAAATTTGACGACGAATGAGATTTGGGATGTTGCGCATCCGACAAATTCTTTTACAGACAAAGGGCTACAGGGAGGGCAGCAATACGAATATGAAGTACGTTCCAGTAATCACGTGGGAGGTAATGCCTATTCCAATCGGGTCCGCGTGTTAACGTTACCTGATGCCCCGGACCATATTCGATTACGAACCATTTCTCGTAATTCAGCACAAATCATGGCTGATTTTACGCCAGTGCTTTCAGCTGACAACTATAAGATTACAGCAACAGATGTTAGTACGGGGGAAGTCATATTTAAGGATACAGTCACACAGGATGTATATAATCCAATTACGGGAATGAAACCAGGCGAATTTTACGATGTTTCTGTAACAGCTATGAATGCTAGCGGAGAGGGTGCAGCTAAGCATGTGTCTTTTTTGAGCCTGCCAGATAGCCCGAGCGGATTTCAAAACGTAACCGTGAAGGACGATGGAATCGACTTGAAATGGAATCGTGTAATTACAGCGACATACTATGCTCTGGAGCGGGACAAAGTATCTGTTTATAAGGATGTGTATACTGAATTCGCTGATCAGGGACTTCAGGCAGGAACGGAGTATAATTATTCCATTTCAGCTGAAAATGCAACGGGCTTTGGAGATTATGCTCATTTAGGGGTCATCACATTACCTGATTGGGTAACCACGCTGGCGAGTGTGGAAAATGATGTATATTCTGTCAGTGTAGGTTGGCAAGATGTGCAGGGGGCTGACGGATACATCTTGAATGTTAATGATGAGCCAGATGTGCGGCTTTCCCGGGGAAGCCATGCCTATACTTTTGATGGATTGCCCGCAGGTAGGACTGCAAATATTCGAATCCGAGCCTACAATCGAAGTGGTATAGGCGGAGATACGACTATCAACGCGTTAACACTACCCGCATCGGTTGTACGTCTTATAGCGGTAGAGGTTCGGGAACATGATGCCGCGATTGTTTGGGACCCAGTCGATGGAGCGACCAAATATAAAGTATCAATCAATAGCCAGGATTATTACAGCACTGAACCACGTGTAGTCGTTTCCGGATTAGAAGGTGGACAAAAATACGATTTTCAGGTGAGCAGCGGTAATAGTAGCGGGTTCAGTCAGCCTGTGCGGGAAAAGCTGCTTACGCTTCCACCTCAAGTGCAAAACGTCAAAGTCACAGAGCTAGGGAATGGCCAGATTTTGCTGAACTGGGATGAAACCAAAAATGCTTATCAATATGCTGTAATTCGGAAAGATACTGGTGAAATCGTGGATACCAAGGATACTAGTATTAAGCTTTCAGGTATCCAACCCGGTACGATGTACTCGTTCGGCATTCAAGCTGTCAATACAACGGGCGCAGGTGAGTGGACTCCATTTACGTATCGTGCGCTCCCAGGCCAAATACCAGATCATGAGCTGACATTTAAAGATGTAACAGATACCGATCTGGTAGTTACGTGGAAAGAAGCTCCTGGTGCGGATACCTACCATGTGTACCAAAATGGTCTGCTTATCGGTCATACGGCCAACTCTAATTTTAAAGTAGATGGCTTGGACAGCTCCACGGTGTATCGTATTACCGTTAAACCGGTTAACACAAGCGGTGAAGGTAAACAGACAGAAGGTGAGGTAGAAACGTTACCGTCTCCAGAATTTGCATTTTCGAAAACAGAAACGACCAATAGCGAGTTTATGATCCATTGGGAGTCAGAACACAAAAATGATATTTTCGTGCTCACCAGTGAGGGACAAACAGAATTATATCGTGGTAAGGATCGAAGCTTTATTTGGAGTCAACTTAGAGAGAAACAATCGTATGAAGTTCAGCTTTGGGCAGAAAACAGCCAAGGAAAGCGTACCTTTGCAAAACAAGCGAACGGTAAAACAACAGGGAGTACTGGAGCCTCAGCCTCAGGCGGTGGAGCAGGAGGTGGGGGGATCATCAAGCCGATTCAGCCCGATGTAGAGGAGTTGACTGAAACAGCAATCATTCAAGCACCTTCAGTCGAGACGAAGCCCAATCGCTTTAGTGACATCGAGCGGGCATTTAATAAAGATAAGATTAATGCCCTTGCAGATTTGGGGGTAGTGAAGGGTATTACCCAAACCCTTTTTGAGCCGAGCAGACCTGTAACACGTATGGAGTTCACTTCGATGCTCGTCCGTTCCCTGAAATTACCGCTCGAAACGGATATGGCTTTAAGCTTCGAGGATATCAATCCATCAGCGTGGTATGTTGATCTACTAAAAACAGCGATTAAAGATCAGGTCGCTCGTGGATTTAGTAATAAGGTATTTGCTCCAGATCGCGTTATTAACCGGGAGCAGGCGGCTAAAATGGTGAACAACGTTATCAAGGCTACGCCACAACAAGAAAGCAATATCTACTCAGATGCCTCTCAAATTGTGGAATGGGCCAGAGAAGATGTACTTGGTCTAACCGAAATTAATTTAGTACAAGGATATCCAGATGGAAGCTTCCGTGCAAAACAGGAAATCACACGTGCCGAAGCGGCTGAAATGATTTATAACATGATTCAAAAAATTCAATAAAAAGAAGGGGGTGGCATTAGCCAGCCCCTCTTTTGTATATGTGCATATAGGAATTGATGCAGTATGCTCACATTGATTTTTATTCCACAATAGCGGGATTTAAATTGGAATTTCTATAGGCTGGAACGCCATTGATTAAAGCGGTTCTTAACTGAATATATCGTACACCATAATAGGTTGTTGTATTATTCAGGCCAGATGAAAGTACAGTTATTTTATAATATTGAAAAGGAATCTCATTGCTAAATTGGTAAGTCGTTTTTGCAGTAGTGGGCACAGCCTCTACTTCACCTAATCTAAACCAATTTTCTCCGTCGTTTGAACCATGAAGAGAAAACGTAAGAATAAAAGCTTTAAAAGTTGGCTGAGCCAAGAGGATATCATTAATCGTTTTGCCCTCATCTAATTTAAAAATTAATTCTCCACCTTTACCGCTTAAGCTGCTTTCCCAAGACAGATTATTATCGACTAGAACATTTTTTGGAAAAGTATTTTTGGAATCACCATTTGTCGAAACATTTTCTTCTGCTATAACGACAGGATCAATTGAAAAAGAATAATCGTTTGGATTCTGACTAAATTTTGTCATGTTGGATTTCCTCCATTAGTTTAATTGTTTAATATTGTTGAAGTTATCATTTTATATTCATATGAACCTCTCAATAAATGTATTCCCTAATATAAATTACATATTGCGACTGCCAGAATAAACACATCAATACTCATCAACAGGTAGAGATTGTCGTCTACATAGCTTCAAATGGACGGAAGTAAACCCCGGGTAAATATAGCAGTTGATTGCTTCAATTCGCAAATGAGCGCAAGGCTGTATATACAGTTATTGCTAGAATGCTGTTGATGACGACACATACAGTATAAGCAAACCTGTGTTTATTTCTAACATTAAAATGGAACAATTGTTCAAATGGTTTTAAAATATAGAGTTTAAGCGATATAATTACGAAAAAGGCCCCTGATTGGGGCCCTCAAGCAGTTCATATATTTGTGTTTAACACTTTTTACCCCTTCTGCTTGTAAAATTAATGGTACAGCTTCATTAACGCACGCTTCTCAATTCGGGATACATACGAACGCGAAATCCCCAGCTCTTTGGCGATTTCCCGCTGCGTACGTTCTTCTCCTTCGGCTTCTAGGCCGAATCGACCAATAACCACTTCTTTTTCGCGCTCATCCAAAATATCCAGGTTACGATAGATTTTGCTTTTTTCAATTTTGAGCCGTACCTTATCCACAATATCGTCCGCCTCGGTGCCGAGGATATCTATTAAAGTAATTTCGTTGCCCTCTTTGACTGTCCCAATAGGATTATGGAGAGATACGCCTTTGCGTGTTTTTTTCAGTGAGCGAAGATGCATTAAAATTTCGTTTTCAATACACCGGGCCGCAAATGTTGCCAGCTTTGTACCTTTTCCAGTCTGAAAGCTCTCAATGGCCTTGAACAGGCCGATGGTACCGATGGATATGAGGTCTTCCAAATCTTCACTGGTTTATAAAATTTAAGGAAGGCGGAACGTGTACTCATCCAAAATAACCTGATAAAAACAAGCCGGAGGCGCATGTTGGGCAGCACTCCGGCTTATTTTTATATGTTGAGGTTCATCCTGCTCGTAAGTAAGATAAATTCACTCTTGCTATAAGTCGTAATTTAAGATATATTATTAATTAAATAATCAATCATTTAATTAATTAATTAAAGTTTAGTTTAAAGAGAGGGGAATACATTTGGCAAGACCCATCAATGAAGAAAAAAGACTGGAGCGGCGTAAACGTATCCTAGAAGAAGCTGTTGTCCTGTTCGCAGAAAGTGGATATTCTAATACCACAACGGCTATCATTGCACAGAGTGTGGGAGTGACTCCTGGAACCATTTTTCAATATTTCCCTAGCAAAGAAGCTTTATACTACGCCGCTGTCCTTGAGCCGCTTGCTGATATTCAGGCGAAATCGCTTGCTTGTCTACAACAAGAGGGGACGCCGGGCGTATTGATTAAGAACATGGTGGCAGAACAATTCAACCATATCTACTTCTATACAAATGAATTGCGGCTTGTTCAATCTGTCCTAGGACAACGAATAAGATTCCCTGAAATTACACAGAAGGTCCTTGAAAGTACAAAGGTAATGACAGATGCGATCGAATGCGTCTATGCCAAGGGACAGTTAATGGGACAATTCAACAAAAGCTTTTCTCCAGCAATGATCTCTCGTGCCTATATCTCTTTCTTAAATGGAGTGGGCTTAACTCTTGGAGAAAGTATTATTCATCATCCCGAGTGGGAAAATCTGAAGGGGCATGCCTTTTATTTGTTTGCACCCATACAACCTAAAGAAAAACTGGAGGAGTCTGAATGAGCCAAACATCATTACAACCCGATCTGACATTTAACGTTCGTGTGAAAAAACGGAAGAAAATTTTATGGAGCCTAGGAATCGTGCTTTTGCTTGTGATGGCTCTTGTATTTTTTATATCTTATAAAGTAGTAGACACCTTGTTGCACCATCCTAGAGACACTAATGTCAGCTACGAATTGAATATCGATAAAACTCCCTACGAAGAGGTCGAGTTCAAGAGTTTGAAAAATGATAATACGATTAGAGGTTCCTTCTTCCCTGCAAGTGGTCTTTCTGGTAAAGCAAGTAATAAGACGATTATTGTCGTCCATGGATATACGAGCAATCGTTTAGTCAAAGGGCGGACCCCAAAGTTAGTAGAGCATTTCGTTCCGAAAGGCTACAATGTATTGGCATTTGACCTCAGCTCGCAAGGTAAATCCGATGGTGATTTGATTACACTGGGCCTCAATGAAAAATACGATTTGCTAGGAGCTGTAAGCTATTTAAAATCCAGAGACCATACGGGTGATAACATTGGAGTTATCGGCTTTTCAATGGGTGCTGCTACTTCTTTGCTAGCCGCAAGTGAAAGTGATGACATCAAAGCCGTAATTGCGGATAGTCCTTTTCGTAATGCTGGTCTATTTCTGAGAGAGGGTTTGCCCTTCTTTTCAGGTTTACCTGCGTTTCCATTCAGTTATACGTCGACATGGATGGCAAATTGGGCCTTTAAGGTTGATCTTGATTCCATATCTCCTATGGATGCGGTAAAAAAGATGCAAGACAAGCCAGTTATGCTCATTCATGGTACTGGAGATCAGCAAATTAGTTATAAAAATACAGAAATTATTTACGAGTCCTTAAAAGATAACCCAAAAGCAGAAGTATGGTACCCGCAAAATACGGAGCACATCGAGGCCATCAACCATTACCCCACTGAATATTTCAAAAGAGTAGATCGCTTTTTGGATGAGTATGTAGGAAAATAAATTCAATCCAAGAGAGCCAACTAGCGGAGGAACTTGTCCTCACGAAGTAAAAATAGCCAATAATATCAAGCATTTTTAGCCTGTAGTGTAGAAAACCACTACAGGCTTTTATTTGCGTTTTAAATGAAATACATAGCAAAATAGTTATTATTTAAGCGAAAAAACGGTGTACGAGTACAGAGCATGTTGATAAGGACAAAAGACAAGCGTATGCTGTTCGCTGGTCAGAAGAAGATCCTTTTTGGAGATCATTTGAACAAAGACTCGGAATCGAATTAATGAACTAGAAAATGAAATACAAGTAAGGATAGAGAGAATAACTGAAAAGAAGCAAGGAATTGAATTATGAAAAAGACCTAAAAAGGCCCTGTTAAGGGCCTCAAGTGGCTTCATATATCTCCTTATCCATTACCCCTTCTGCTTGTAAAATTCATGGTACAGCTTCATTAATGCACGCTTTTCAATGCGGGACACATACGAACGCGAAATCCCCAGCTCTCTGGCGATTTCCCGCTGTGTACGTTCTTCACCTCCGGCTTCCAGGCCGAATCGACCAATAACCACCTCTTTTTCACGCTCATCCAAAATATCCAGGTTACGATAGATTTTACTCTTCTCTATTTTGAGCTGTACCTTATCCACAATATCGTCCGCCTCGGTGCCGAGGATATCAATCAAAGTAATCTCGTTACCCTCTTTGTCCGTCCCGATAGGATCGTGGAGAGACACGTCTTTACGTGTTTTTTTCAGTGAGCGAAGATGCATCAGAATTTCGTTTTCTATACAACGGGCTGCAAATGTTGCCAGCTTTGTACCTTTCCCGGTCTGAAAGCTTTCAATGGCTTTGATCAGTCCGATGGTGCCGATGGATATAAGGTCCTCCAAATCTTCACCGGTGTTATCAAACTTTTTCACAATATGAGCCACTAATCGGAGGTTGTGTTCAATTAGTGTGTTGCGGGATTGCGCGTTGCCTTCGGCAAACAGCTTCAGGTGTCGGGCTTCCTCTTTCTCAGTCAATGGCTGCGGAAAGGCATTGTTTTTCACGTAAGAGACGAGTAGCGTCAATTCCTTGATGAACAAAGCGATAGCGCTAAATAGTCCGGGCACGGTTGACACCTCCTGAGGTAGTTGCGAACTTACCGGTTTATGGTACCTTACCGGGCTTGTGATCTGTTTATTGTATGTGGGCAGGTGCCCATCCGTGCCTGTACTCCGAAAACTGCTCCGCAACAATTTATGGGGATAGAAAGTAAGATTTTCACACACCTCCACATTTCAAATCGTATTCTATAGACAAATAACAGAATATGGAGGTGTGCAAAGATAAGAGGACTTATTGTTTTTTTGCTGGCTGCTATTTTATCCGTACAAAGTGTTTATGCAGAACCTGTAGTGAACACACAGAGGGCAGGAGCAAGGGCAGACATTCGTTATATAAGCCCTAGTGATAATCGTGGCGCAGGATCATGGGTAAGTCATCAGTTGGAAGATTATCCGGATGGAACACGGGTTAAATTTATAGTGAGTTAGTGAGGTCTAAAATTTAAACGTTCATTATATTGGTGCAGGAAGAACCGTTTTGGCTATCTTAAATCAAGCGGAGTTATCCCTACTTTACGGGACGGCTTCGCTTTCTTCATTTTTGATGTCATACGGTAGAAGAAGCACCATGATTGATATGGAAGAAGGAAGTTTTATTTTTCGTACGATGACTCTATGAGAAAATTTGATTATACTTAAATGACTTAAGTTGTGAAAAGCAATGGACATGAGGTGGAAGCAGATGATTTTGGTAAGTTCTTGTTTGGCAGGGATGAAGGTGCGGTATAACGGGACGGATAGCTTGGACGTACATATTCAGAAGTTGGTAGAGGAAAAGAAGGCTATGACCATCTGTCCTGAACTGTTGGGGGGCTTTATGACGCCAAGACCGCCTGCTGAAATTGTGGGCGGGACGGGGGAGGATGTACTGAACGGTAAAGCCAAGGTGGTGGAGTCCTCGGACAACGATGTCAGTGAGATGTACATTAAAGGTGCATACGAAGCTTTGAACATAGCTAAGGAGATTAACGCTATACTTATTGTTTTAAAAGAAAACAGTCCATCCTGCGGATCAGCCGCCATTTATAACGGGTCATTTGAAAACCGGAAAATAGCGGGTAATGGCGTGACATCAGCGTTGCTGAAGAAGGAAGGCTTCAAGGTGATATCGGAGGAACAAATATCGGAAATTTTCGTGCATGAGGATATGTAGTGGGTTCGGACACATGAAAGTAGGATAAAATACAGGTTTGGAACTCTCACAGTACTCATCGAAAGAAAGACTCATGGTAAAATCAAGCGTCTTGGTAGTCTACAGGCTTATCTTATACCTGCGGGCTGCCAAGGCGCTTGTTTGTGATGTGGTACCTACGCGCTAAATCATACTAAGGGCTACTTAAGCTTCAACGCAAGAATCCCCAGATACTCCTTGAGAGCTGTTCCAGTAGTAGCCATGGCTCCGGCAGACGGGGAGAGCTTGGCGGCATACAGTGACAGATTTTCACTTGCCAGATAGTCGGTCGGATAAGGTACAGCCTGCATGCCTGCACGCTGAAATTCCAGCGCCGCACGTGGCATATGGAAAGCGGAGGTTACCAAAATGGGTTTGGTGAACTGATGCTGCTTCAAAATCTGGGATGTATAGACGGCATTTTGCTGCGTGTTCAGGGAACGGTTTTCGATCAAAATATCTTTTGCGGGAATACCGAGTCCCAGAAGTTGTCTTTGGGCAATATTCGCTTCGTTGCCACTGTCGCTAAATACCTGTCCACCGGAAAACAGAATAGGTAAGCCTGTTGCTTCGTGCAACCGTACCGCAGTGAGCAGGCGATTGGCCGCTGAACCCAGCAGATTACCTTGTCCGTTGATATCAGGTGTTCCCTCTGTAGCTCCGCCGCCAAGCACAACGATAACATCGCCTTGCACGGCATGAGGCTGCGGGTACTGTTTTTCCAGACTGCTGATCAGCAAATCCCCGACCCAATTGGTGGAGGAGCCATACAGCAGTAGTGTGACAACGAGTAGAATGAAAGCAGGTTTACGCGCACGCCTCCACAGCCAGATCACAAGCCCAGCCATCACGAGGATAAATAAACCGGGAGGCAGCACGAAGCTGTATAAAAATTTGATGATATAAATCAAGTGCAGACATCCTCCTATCCTTCAATCTCTATTTTTCTTTTTGGTTTGGTATATTGTAACATAGGCAAATGACCGGATTCCTCTGTCTGGAGTTGTGCTTTCCAATACATATTTTTTGTTTGATAAACTCGTCCTATAGGCGTAAAATATGAAGTCTAGTCATTTTTTTGCATAGAGGAGCGAAAGCAGCATGAAAGAGTTAACGACAGCCAAACGGATCTTGATGATCGCGCTGCTGGTTGTATTGTGGGGCATATCCTGGCCCATTTATAAAGTAGCGTTGCAGTTTACGCCTCCACTTTTGTTTGCAGGATTGCGCACGTTGCTGGGAGGTCTGCTGTTAGGAGCGATTTTACTGCCAAGATGGAAACGTATCCGTTGGAAAGAGAACTGGCGTGTCTACGCCATTTCGGGTGTTTTTAACGTGGTACTGTTTTACGGTCTGCAAACAGTGGGGCTGATGTACGTACCGTCCGGCCTGTTTTCAGTGCTGGTATATCTCCAGCCTGTACTGGTCGGCATTTTTGCATGGATGTGGCTGGGTGAAACGATGTCCGGACTTAAGGTGACAGGTTTGGTCATCGGATTTTTGGGCGTTGCAGCTGTCAGTGTCGGAGGATTTTCGGGACATGTGGCTGTGGCAGGTGTAGTGATCGCTATTATTACAGCCGTGAGTTGGGCATTGGGTACCGTCTACGTGAAAAAGGTAAACCAGCGCGTGGATTCATTGTGGCTGGTCGCATTTCAATGCACACTGGGAGGCATCGTGTTGACAGGAGCCGGAGCAGTGACGGAAAGCTGGTCAGACATCGTATGGAATGTTCCTTATGTGTCAGGGCTGGTATTCGGCATTGTGCTGGGAATTTCACTTTCATGGCTGCTGTATTTCACACTGGTCAACTCAGGGGATGCGAGTAAAGTCGCGTCTTATACGTTTTTGGTGCCCGTTATTTCGGTGTTTGTCAGCTCTTTGGTGCTGCGCGAAGCGATTACGGCTTTCCTGCTGATCGGTCTAGTATTAATTGGGCTTAGCATTTATTTGGTGAATCGCAGAGCGAGAGTAGTACAGCAAGCTTGAAAATAGGATATGGTACAAGCAAGGACTCTGCGCAGGTAGCAGGGTCCTTTTTTAGAGGATTTTAACACCTGTCCGGCGAATTTTAGGAAGAATGAAACGGGTTCGGCCGAAACGAATTTGATCTATAAGGAGGGGTTCAAGCATGATCCAGCTTCAAAATGCCAAACCGTATAAGCCTGCCAAGCGGATAATAGTTGCATTTGTTTTATTGGCAAGTGTGGCAATCGGACTGAACGATGGAGAGTTTGCTCAGGCAGCGGGAACTTCTGCATCTATAAAGCAAGGTCAGGAAACTGCAAGTGTCCGTGTTTATTTTAACGGAAATATAATGTCGTTTCCCAAAGGAGAGTCATTCATTAACAAGGGACAGGTGATGATTCCTACTACGGATGCAGCTCTGCCTGGAATAGTTACGGATTATGACCCCAAAACACGGACGCTTTCACTCACCAATGGTACAGCTAGTCTGGGTTCTGGTCGTATAAAGGTTAATTCCAACATAGGTTTTGTACATAACAAGAAGGTTATTTACACCGTTTCAGCCAGTAGCATTCATGGAACGCTTTATGTTCCTCTGGCATTTATCAGTGATGTGGTCGGAGGCAAGCTGGAATGGAAGAAAAACGAACGAATGGCTAGCATAAGCTATCCTCAGTTGGTTGGGGAATCGGAGGAAAGCAAAGGCTATTTGCTGGATGCAAGCAGCGGAGTATTGTACCGTAAAGAGGATGGCGGCCGTATCCGTGCGCTCAGTCCAACAAATATCAAATTGAAAGAAGATTATTTTGGCATGACGAAAATCATTTCAACCAAGGTTACGGAGGATGCAGATTTGGTTACGGTATGGCAAGCGTATGGCGAGCCCATGATTAATGACGATTTTTATACGCTGTTCGTCCAGAAAGGAAAGGTACTTCGTCAGGCAAAGGCTCATTATTGGAATTTTAATGCCAACAATATCAAGCTTTATAATGGTAAAGCAGTCATGAACGATGGACAGACCGTTCGTCTGATTGACGCTAATGGTTCTGTAAAAGAAACATGGAATATGGGGAAGCTTTCCGGTCGTTTGAAGGACAGTTTTGCGGTGGAAGGCATGGGCGAGGGATTTATTCTTGCCAGATCGAATGATGAGGGCTTTTTAATATTATTTAATCTTAAAACCCACCAGTCATTGTTGGTGTATGAGTTGCTTCAATTAGCTCCTGAGCAACTGAACGGATTCAGGGAAGATGGTATTAAGTTTATCGGTCAGAACAAAAATGACGGTGAACTGCGCTTCGAGCTACATGATAGTGAAGGACAGCCTCAAACGTTCAATTATGCTTTGTAAGTGGGTTTCGGGCGTCTATCAGGCGCCTGATATCACACAATACTTCACAAATATCCGAATTGTTCACCCCCCTGTACACCCCTTTGTTCATGAAGCATGAAAGGCTTCACTTTTCATTTTGAATACGCTTACATAAAATAAAGGCATACGACGGCGGTGCTGCAAACCATGCTGTCGGTAATGTATACAGAGGGGGAGTGACTCACATTGAATCAGCCTGTGCCTAAGAGTTCCGCTATGCTTACGACAGATTCCCGTCTGAACGGGAGGAGGCTGGCAAGTGGCAGGAAAAACGGATTTTTCCATGAACTGATCCGCAATCGGATATTATTTCTCATGTTGCTGCCGACCTTGATCTTTTTCTTCATTAACTCTTACATTCCTATGGTGGGTATCTATTATGCATTTACCCAGTTTGACTTCAATACCAGCTTGTTCGATGCCAAGTTCGTCGGACTCCAGAATTTTCAGTTTTTATGGCAATCCGGCACGCTGACCAAACTGACATTGAATACGGTCGGATACAACGCAGCTTTTATTTTACTCGGCAACGTGCTGGCGATTGTGTGCGCGATTTTGCTGAATGAGCTGCGTGGCCGTTATTTTAAAAAGATAGCTCAATCTGTGATGTTCCTGCCCTATTTTGTTTCTTTCGTTATTCTAAGCGTCATCGTGTACAACATATTTAATTATGACAACGGTTTTCTAAACACGCTGCTGCTGCAATTTGGCGGTGAACGCGTGGATGTATACAACAAGCCGTGGGTATGGATTTTCCTGATTATCCTGTTCTACCTGTGGAAAAATCTCGGCTACAGTATGGTGATTTATCTGGCGGCCATTACAGGCATTAGCGACGAGTATTATGAGGCGGCGAAAATGGACGGGGCCAACATTTTTCAGCGGATCTGGTACATTACCGTGCCTATGCTCAAATCGACGTTTGTCGTGCTGCTGCTGTTCGCGCTCGGCAGTATTATGAAGGGACAGTTCGACCTGTTCTATCAATTAATCGGCAATAATGGGGTGCTGTACAATACAACGGATATTTTGGACACTTACGTGTACCGTTCGCTGAAAGTAACCTTTGATGTGGGCATGGCTTCGGCGGCAGGCGTGTACCAGTCCTTGTTCGGCTTCGTGCTGATCATGACCGTGAACTACATCATTCGCAAGTTGAACGACGAATATGCCTTGTTCTAGAAAGGAGGACCCAAACGGATGGCGATCAAAGAGGATGTATACACCCGAATTTTTCAGATTATTTCTTATGCGGTAATCATTATTGCTTCTATTGCTTGTTTACTGCCATTTCTACTTATTATTTCGGCATCATTGACCAGTAATGAGTCGATTATCAGAGATGGATATCATTTTATTCCACAGGAATTTTCGCTGGAAGGATACCGGACGGTGTTCACCTTTCCTGAAGAGGTGCTGAGGGCGTACGGTGTGACCATTTTTACAACTGTAGTAGGTACGACGTTGGGCCTGTTCCTGATGACGATGGCGGGATATGTGCTGGCGCGTAAAGATTTTAAATACCGGAACGCATTTTCGTTCTATATTTACTTTACAACGTTGTTTGGGGGCGGCTTGGTACCCTGGTACATTATGTTGACGAAGTATTTAGGACTGCTGGATACGTATACAGTGCTTATTTTCCCGGGGCTGATGACTCCGTTTCTGATCATTTTGATGAAAAATTTCATTCGTTCGTCTATGCCGGAAGAGCTGTTTGAGTCTGCTAAAATTGACGGTGCGGGTGATTTTAAAATCTACTATCGGATTGTGCTGCCTTTGTCTACACCGGGCATTGCCACCGTGGGGTTGTTTCTGGCTCTGGCGTATTGGAATGACTGGTTCTCTTCCTCACTCTTTATTAATGATCCGCATAAATACCAACTGCAATATTATTTGTATAATGTAATCAACTCGATGCAGTTTATCGCTCAAATGGGGGCAGGTACTGGCGTTTCACTCTCCAACGATATGCCGACCGAATCGACCAAAATGGCAATGGCGATCGTGGTCACTGGGCCGATTTTACTGCTGTATCCTTTCATTCAGCGTTATTTTGTCAAGGGCTTGACCATTGGTGCTGTAAAAGGCTAAAGTGGACACTCATTGGTTTAAAGATGGCATGACGTGCTGACGTTGTGCCATTCTGACAATATATATTGTAAGCGCTTTATTAAAATCAGCAACCACTTCAAAAGGAGGATTCACATGACATTTACAAAGAAAAGAAAGCAACGCATGTCCATCCTGATTGCAGTTATGGTTATCATGGCGCTATTAGCCGGATGTGGAGGCGGTAGCGGAAACAGCGCACAAAAGGCAAGCGGAGAGGACGATAAAACCCAAAAGGTACAACTGCAATTTTATATGCTGGGTGATGCTCCTAAGGATTTACCTGCTATTGAGACTGAAATCAATAAATTGGCGGAAAAAGATTTGAATGCCACCGTCAAATTTAACTATACGACGTGGACGGACTGGGATCAAAAGTATAAGCTGCTGTTGTCTTCCGGCCAGCCGATTGACCTGATCTTTACCGCAGACTGGACGCAGTATCAGGCGTATGCCAAGAAAGGCGCATTCCTGCCACTCGATGATCTGCTGCCGAAGGCGGCACCTGCCTTGCAAAAATTTGTGCCTCAGGAGATGTGGGATGGCGTTAAAATCGGAGGCAAAATCTACACCGTGCCTGGCACGTACAAGGAATACGTTACAAACGGATTTGTATGGCGCGAGGATTTACGTGAGAAATACAACTTGCCTAAGCCTACTGATATGAAGAGCTACGAGGCTTATTTGGATGGCATTCGTCAGCATGAGACTAGCATGAAACCAATCTCCCTGAACAGTGATATCAAAGGGAACCTGCATGACCGTTATTCCGAATTGGTGACGAAGAGTGTGGGTGCTCTGCCTTACGGCATTGGTATTAAATATGAAAAACCGACAGAGGTTTATAAATATTGGGGTTCAGTTGAGCAAAAAGAAGAGCTGAGTACCTACAAACGCTGGGCCGACAAAGGATTTATCCCTAAAAACGTATTGAACGTAAAGGATACGCTTCAGGATCAGGTGACTTCCGGTAAAGCAGCGAGTATTTTCGGTGACAATCCGACCCGTTTTAATGACATGGTGATTAAGCTCAAAGCGTCTCACCCGGACTGGAAGCTGGATTACTATCCGTTCCCGCTGACGACCGGGTATGCAACTCCAGTGCATCCGATTCATAACGGCTTTGCGATTCCAAAAAGCAGTCCTAACCCTGCGCGCGCATTAGCTTTCTATGAAAAGCTTGTCACGGACAAACGCTATAACCTGCTCACGCAATACGGTATTGAGGGCAAAAACTATGAAGTCAAAGACGGTTACTATCAAATGATCGGTAGCGGCAGTTCCAACGGATTCTCACGGGAAGGTATGAATAGCTGGGCATGGCGTAACCCGGAATACATGCTGTTTGATTCAGGCTTTGACCGTGTGAAGAAGATTTTCGCAGAGCTGGATAAAATCCAAAAGCCTGACCTGTTTACCGGCTTTGCCGAGGATTACACGACCTATCAGGCTGAAAAAGCCGCTCTGGAGCAAGTAGAAAAGCAATATCTCTATCCGCTCCAAGCTGGACTGATCGACAACGTAGATCAGGGTCTGGAGACCTTCTTGCAAAAGGCAAACCAGGCTGGCCTGGAGAAAATCCAGACGGAATATACCAAGCAATGGGAAGCCTACGTGAAGGAGAAGAACATTAAGTAATTGGGCAAGGCAAAGAGATTTTAACAGTTGGGATAAAAAGAAAAAGCAAGTCTCCAGGAAGTTGGAGGCTTGCTTTTTTAATGTCGTTCTAGTGTGACATCATGGAATGCTCCTACATCATGCAGCTAAATCATTAAGAAGTATTGTATAGGCTAGGTTCCACTTCTTTAATGTCTATTACAAGGAGTGATAGGTCACGCTAAAATCAGCGGAGCGGCCGCATACAGTAGCCAGAACTTTTTACGGAAGCATTTTTCAGTCTACCTTATTGCGCATTTGCTTTAGAACGGCGAAAATCTGTCGGCGTCACGCCCAAGCTACGTTTGAACATGCGGTGAAAATAAGAGCTGCTCGCAAATCCGGTTTGTTCTGCCACGTCAGCTACCGACCAGTCGGTTTGCTCCAGCAGCTCGCAGGCTTTGCGAATGCGCAGCTGTTGAATGACATCCACGATGGTAGACATAGTTTGTTGCTTGTATAGTCTGCTGACATAGATCGGCGACATATCCAGCTCTTCAGCGATCTGGTTGAGGCAAAAATCCGGATCAGCATAGGCTTGCTCTATTCGCTCATTAATTTGCCGTACCAGCCGCTCTTGTTTCGTGTTTCGTTTTTCCAATAGGCTGGAGCGTACATGATCAAAGACCAATTGATATTGTTCGATAAGCTCCTGGGCCGTCTCCAGCTGATCCGCGGATGGCAATTCAGGTATAGATTCGGGAGCAAATCCATTACGTTCACTCATATGCTGAATGGCATGATTCACACTCATCATCAGCCGGGATATGGCCACCTGCACGACGGAAAACGAATATTTTTCCATATGCATCAGCAAGTCCTTGAACATGCCATGAGCATCCTCCGTATGACCAGATAACAGCGTGTCGAGCAATTTTTTCTCCTTATCCGACGGATATACGTAAGCATTTTGAGCATTTGCGTCAATGGTGTTCTGCGCATCAATAATACAGCCGTGCCCTTGAAAAAATCGGTGCATGGACGCTTCCTGTACCTGACGATACAACAGATGTAGTCGTTCCGGCTGGCTTGCGATGGCACTATAGGTCAGAGATATACTCAGCTTCAAGTATTCAAGGCAAGCTTCGCGTATTTGGCGCAATAAGGTTTCCAGCAGCACGGTATCTGTATGCTCCGCAGGATCAAGAATGTTGAGCATCAATAGGACGCTGTCTTCGTCGATATCAACGGCTTCCACCTGGTACGTCTGCCCGCATATTTCAGAAGCGATATTCATCATGGCAAACTTATAGGGCAACAGATCAGGACCGCGTTCGCTTTGCCAACGGGCATATTCATCTATTCGCAGCAGCACCAGTCGATAGTCTTTGTCGAACTGGAATGTAATTCCAAGCTCACGCAACCGCTCCGGTTCCTCTCCAGCGGGAAGCAGATGGACCCCCCGAATAATATTCCGTAAAATGTTTTGCCGGATCGTATACATGCTGTTTCGTTTCTCTGATTCGAGTGAATTCATATGGACAACAATCTGCCCGATGGGGGTATACAGCATTCTGGACAGTAGCCAGGAAGCCACAAACCCTGCCAATGCAATGACAACGGCAATCAGCAGCATCGCATTGCGAATAACACTCGCCATTTTGATAACGCTTTCATATGGAGTGACACTAATATACTGCCAACCCAGTCCGTCCTGGGAGGTATAAGAAATGAGTGATCTTTTACCGTGAAAATCTTCTACAAAATATCCTGTTTCCTGTTTTTTGACTCGGGTGTGCAGCCATAGCTTTTCTTTCTCGTTCAAAGATTCGTCTGCCAGCGTCGCGCCGGATAAAAGTCTGCCCTGATCATCCAAAATATAAGCCGTTCCGCCTGATGTCGGATTCGTCGCCATTTCCTTGTTCATCCAGGTCGCAGATACATTGACGATCACAGCCGAATTCATCGCTTCGTTCGAGTTGATAGCGTCATAGCATAAATACGTATAGGCTGTAATGTCTGTGCTGGCTTGATCTGCTCCGGCCACCGAATCGGACGCAGACAGCAACGGATAGGTGCGTGGGATGGGTGTAAATGGCTTATAATCCTGATAATGATCCAGCACGCGTATAATATCCGTATCAGCCAGTTCTTTTTTGCTGAATAACCCGTTTTGCCCCCGCGAGGATGCAATGTAGAAGGTGTCGCTTTTTGGATTATATACATAGATGGATTCAATGTACGGCATAGAATTGAGATAATTGTTCAGCTCAGACATGGCAGCGGTTTCATCATATACATTGGGTTTGGGATAATACAACAACTTGGACAGGGTACTGCTGCGGTACATTTGAAAGGCCAACGATTGGGCGATGGATGTCATGTTAATGACCTCTCTGCTTCTCAGTGCCAGGCTACTGTGATTGGCTTCGAATGCCTGCTCCTTCTCCACCCGAATATAATAAAAATAATACACCGTGGTAGATACCAGCAACGTCAGCGTAATACATAACGTGATACTGATCAGCAATTTGCTGTGAAGCTTGTGATGCTTTTTGAAATTGCTCATGTGCGCAGGTCTCCTGTCTATGTGCATATAGCCAAAATAAACCCTATTTATGTATTCATTATACGTGCCTTCCTGTGAACAGGACAGTGAACAAACCAATTTTTTATGAAAAATAATGATTTTTTCGTAAAAAGGCTGAGAACGAAACGCGCATAATCGCTCGCGTCGGTTCCCAGCCTGGGGATTACATAAGGGGCTGTCCCAAATTTGGACAGTATCGGTCATATGAAGCCGTATGTACCTGAAAGGGTTCAGGCGGTGAGGATTACATCAGTCAGGGAATTGCACATTACCTTTGACAATATAGGCTTCGCCAGAGCCATTTTCCGCCAGAGCTGGGAGGGTATCGTTCAGCACCACACCGCGAATGTCTGTAATCCGGATTTTAAGAGGCTGATTCCCTAAGTTCGTACCGAGAAAGTGGTTGTAGTCCTGTTTTTCGAGATTGAGCCATTGTCCATTTTGTTGGACTTCCAGCTTCAAAACCGGATATTTATGATTGCGTACCTGAATAGCTGCCCACCACCGGCTGCTGCCTTCTTTAATGCGGTAGGAGACGTCTCCAGTAACTGGAGCTTTGACGACTTTCCATGAGATATTGATTTTTCCATCAATTTGATTGCCAATTTGGTTAAAAGCATTCGGGGACAGGTCAAGCGCACCGCTTGGGCCTTCAGGATAAATATCGGTTACATAGACTGTTGTTTTCCCTTTGGGGCCTTGTACTTCCAGATATGCTCCTGCCAATGCGGCTTTGATTCCGTTATAATTCAATTGTGTGCGGTTAAGAGCCGTAATTTTGGCATCGGAAGGGATGGGATCAAGTAGTAATGCTCCTCCTGAGTAGCCAGATCCGGTATAGGTGGCGTAACCCGTGTATGTATCATTCCAAGCAGCTGAAGCGGGGAGAGCGAACAAAACAAGACTTAGCAATGATGCCAGACCAATCGTTTTGAACTTGCGAATCGCAGAACTCTTTTGCATAATTATTTCCTCCTTGTTCATTTAATAGATTCATATAGTAAATATAAACACTATATTACATAATATTTCAAATAGTGCAATAGGCTTTTGAGGCAAAAAGAAAATATTGCAAAAGTTTGTCAACATGCTTCTAGGCCTTATTGCATGTTTTTATGGGAATTGCTGAACTGTGCTTTTTTTCGCAGATGTCTGCTCGACCTGATGGTAGGATCAGGAAGATGGAGCTTAATATCAGAGAGCAGGGATGACTGGAGAACGAAAAGCACAAAGGAGGGGTTTACGCATGGGAACGAACGTCTTTTATGTACCGCCAGTGAATTTGATGGGGATTGGATGTCTTAGAGATCTGGGACCGATGTTGCAAGAGAAAGGATTTATGAAAGCGCTTATCGTGACGGATAAATGGCTGCGTCGAAATGGGATTACCGACCGGGTTATTGCTGTTTTGGAGCAGCATGAAGTTCCATATATCGTGTATGACGGAGTACAGCCTAACCCTACCTGTGACAATGTTCACGAAGGAGTCAAGGTATTTCAGGATAACGAATGTGATGTTCTCGTCTCGGTAGGCGGTGGGTCGCCTCAGGATGCTGCCAAAGCTATTGGCATCATTGTCACCAATGGAGGACATATTTCAGAATATGAAGGCGTTCACAAATCCAAACGGCCGTCCGTTCCTATTGTGGCAGTGAATACAACGGCGGGTACCTCCAGCGAGGTCACCATTAACTATGTCATTACTGATGAGAAGCGTAAGGTCAAAATGGTCATGGTTGATAAAAACAGTCTGGCTTCCATCTCTGTAAATGACCCCGAATTAATGGTGGGTAAGCCGGCTGAATTAACTGCTGCGACAGGTATGGATGCGCTTACTCATGCGATTGAGGCGCTGGTTACCCCGGGAGCTTATCCGGTCACCGATGCCACTGCCTTGGCTGCTGTCGAGCTGATATTCCGTTATTTGCCTGATGCTGTGGAGAACGGTCAAAATATTGAGGCTCGGGAAAAGCTTGTGTATGCTGTTTTTCTGGGAGGGCTAGCTTTCAACAATGCGGGGTTGGGATATGTGCATGCGATGGCTCATCAGCTTGGAGGTGTGTATGATCTTCCACATGGGGTGTGTAATGCGATGCTGTTGCCCTATGTGCAGGAGGCCAATGCACAGCATGTTCCCCGTAAATTCAGACCTATCGCTCAAGCGATCGGATTCTCGGTCAGAGGGCGAACCGACGAGGAGTGCGCTGAATTTGTCGTGGATGCCATCCGCGGACTGGCACAGGAGGTAGGGATCCCGAAACGCTTGTCTGAGCTGGGGGTAACGGACCCGGATCTTAATCTGTTAGCCGACAATGCGATGAAAGATGCGTGTGCGCCTGGTAATCCATTTCAGCCGACCAAAGAGGAAGTTATCGCACTGTTCCAAAAAATACTCTAAGGCGAATTTTTGACCGGGACTTTTGGACGATATCCTTTAAATAGAATAAGCGAACTATTGTTCTCTTTTTGTTTGTCGTATACAATCGAATCATGCTGATTCAAATAGAGTGATGTCAAACTCTGTTGTATGCTGCAACGAAAGGATGTTATGCACCATGATGGGAAGAGCCCATTTGATTATTGGAACCGGGGTCTCCCTGTCGGTATTAGCCTTGAACGGATACGAAGTGACTCCGGCTGCCGTGGCTGCCGCTGTAGTCGGTTCACTGCTGCCGGATATTGACGAGCCTAACTCCATGCTCGTGAGTCGTGCGTTGCCTACCAAAATGCTCAGACTCGTACAGCTCCTGATGATTGGGGCTGCGGGCTGGGTATTTATTACCCGTCTGGCTCCGCCGCCGTGGAATCTTGTTCTGGCTTTGCTGATGATCAGCGCTTCCTTTATGCCTTCACGGTCGATGCGAAAGGCCATTATCTTTTTAATTGGAATTGGCTTGGCCTGGTATGGAGAAGCCTATGCGCCGTGGAATTACATAGCCGGGTGTCTGCTGATTATCTGTACGCTTGTCCCGCACCGGGGATTGACGCATACGGTGTATGGAACAGTCGCATGGACTGCGTTGCTGTACGGTACAACCCGTCTGCATGGTGACAGCATTTGGCTGGCTGGCGGCTTGGCGTATCTGCTACATTTATTGGCAGATTCCTTGACGAATAACGGAATTAAACCTTTGCCACCGTTCAAATGGAAGCTGCGATTTAAGCTGATGAGTACCGGAACGCGCAAAGGGGCGCAGGTGGAGAACATCTGCATTGCCTTGACGGCTGTACTTGTTATTATCGCCTTGCTTCGTTATAAGCATTTGATATGAAGTGCTCCAATCGGTAACTCTATTCAACTAAAAAACAGTCAAAGCACGTTATCCGTGTTTTGACTGTTTTTAATAGATTCTAGTTCTCTGGAAAAAGCTTAAGCTCGTTCAATAATCGTATTCAGTGTCGTGCGATCTAGGTTTTGCACCAGCTTGACGATCAGCTCTTTGGCTGCATCATAATCGTCGGTGTGAATAATGGACGAGGAAGTGTGGATGTATCGTCCGCAAATGCCAATAACGGTGGATGGCACTCCAATTCCGCTCAAATGGACCTGACCTGCATCGGTTCCACCTGTGGAGATAAAGTATTGATACTTGATCTTGTGCGTCTCAGCCATATCCTGCACGTACTCCACTATTCCGCGATGGGTAATCATACCCGGATCAAATACCCGTAGCAGCGCGCCTTTACCCAAATGCCCGTACGCGTTCGGATCACCACCCATATCGTTGGCTGCACTGCAATCCAGTGCGAAGAAAATGTCTGGCTGAATCAGGCTAGCAGCCGTGCGTGCGCCGCGTAGTCCCACTTCCTCCTGAACGGTAGCCCCCGCATACAGCGTATTAGGCAGTTTGTCCTTTTCCTTATGTAACGCTTCAAGCAGTTCAATAGCCAAGCCTACACCATAACGGTTATCCCACGCTTTAGCCATGATTTTTTTCGGATTCGCCAGTGGAGTAAAATCACAAATCGGCGCAATGGCTGTTCCCGGTACAATGCCCAAATCCTGTGCTTCCTGACGGCTGTCCACGCCGATATCCAGATACATATGCTTGATGTCCATAGGCTTGCTGCGTTGCGATTCATCCAGTAAATGGGGGGAGACAGAGCCAACGACACCGATAACTGGTCCATTCGGAGTCAGCACCTGAAGACGCTGTGACATGATGGCCTGACTCCACCAGCCTCCAACCGGCTGAAAACGAATCATGCCATTTTCCGTAATACCATTCACGATAAAACCGACTTCATCCAGATGGCCTGCCACCATCACACGTGGTCCGCTCTCTTGACCGCGCAGCACGCCGAAAAGGCTGCCCAAACGATCCTGCACGATTTCATCCGTATAACCGGATATCTGTTCTTTAACCCATGCCCGCAGCTCTCGCTCATGCCCGGGAATGGAAGGAAACTCCGTTAAAGTTTTAAACAGTTCTAATGTTTTTGATTCCATGATGTACCTCACTCCTTATTAATTAACCAGTGGTCGTCATCCATCCAGTATGAATGGATTTGTACGGAATGTCCACGATATCATTTTCCTGACATAACATTTCCCCAAAAAGCTCATAATGATAAAGACCCAAGCAATTCGAACCGCCAAGCGCGAAACTTACAGATAAGGGGTGGTGAATGATGCCAGCTAAATCCGGGCAGCGCGGTTTTCGTACCAATACGTCGCCGCTGTCCATAAATGAGAAGGACTATCAGAGTATTTCACAAAAGCATGAACCTTCGAGAAAAGTATTTGCCAATTGTGTGCGCGCTTTTCTGGTTGGAGGCGTGATCTGTGTGATTGGACAGGCGATTCAGGAGGCTTTTATGGCAGGAATGCACATGTCAGCCAAGGAGGCAGCGCCGCCGACCTCATCCATGATGATCTTGCTGGCGGTCATATTAACCTGCATCGGGGTTTACGATAAGGTTGCCCAATGGGCGGGAGCGGGAACCGCTGTGCCAATTACAGGCTTTGCTAACTCGATGTGTTCGGCTGCATTGGAATATCGTTCCGAGGGACTGGTGCTCGGTGTGGGCGCGAATATGTTCAAGCTGGCAGGCTCGGTTATCGTATTCGGGGTGGTGGCCGCATTTATCGTAGGCGTTATATACGCCATCCTTGGTGTGGGGGGCAATCACCTATGAGAAGGCAGGGAGGACAAACCTGGAAGTTTGAATCGAGACCGCGCATTATTGGAAGTGCCACCGTTGTTGGCCCGGATGAAGGAGAGGGGCCGTTATCCACAGATTTTGATTATATTTATGACAATATCGAAATTAACGAGAAAACGTGGGAAAAAGCGGAACGTAGATTGATTGAGCATTCTACAGAGCTGGCGCTAATTAATGCCAATTTGAACAAAGAAGAAGTGCAATTTTTTATTAGTGGTGATCTGATGAATCAGATTATCAGCAGCTCCTTCTCGGCTAGCAAGCTGGCCATTCCCTATTTAGGTGTTTTTGGAGCCTGCTCAACATCAATGGAAAGCTTAGCCTTAGCCGCGCTTATTGTGGACTCAGAGGCGGGTGACTACGTGATGGCGGGTACGACCAGTCATAACTGTACTGTGGAAAAGCAGTTCCGTTACCCTACGGAATATGGGTCACAGAAGCCGCCCTCGGCTCAGTATACCGTTACGGGTTCCGGCGCCGCAATTGTGGGACATGCCAAGTCAGGTACGGTGGTGGATTGTGCTACCATTGGACGCGTGATGGATATGGGCATTAAAGACCCCTTTAATATGGGCGGAGCCATGGCTCCAGCGGCGGCGGATACCCTGTTGTCTCATTTTCGAGATACAGGCCGGGACCCTGGTTATTATGACCTCATTGTAACGGGGGATTTAGCCTCAGTGGGGCTGCCGATTGCCAAGGAGCTGCTCAAAAAAGATGGGTACGATATGAATCAGACGGAATTTAATGATTGCGGTTTACTGATTTACGACATCAATAAGCAAAAGAAAGTCATTGCAGGGGGCAGTGGTTGCGGATGCTCGGCTGTGGTAACTTACGGGCATCTGTTGAAGCGGATCGAAAAGGGAGAACTGCAAAAGGTACTAGTCGTGGCGACCGGAGCGTTATTATCTCCTTTGTCCACACAGCAGGGTGAAAGTATTCCCTGTGTTGCACATGCTGTAGCTTTCGAAGCGGGAGGAAAAGTATGATATATCTATGGGCTTTTTTAGTGGGTGGTGCCATTTGTGTCGTGGGCCAGTTGATGATGGATGCGTTTAAAATGACGCCAGCACATACGATGAGTACGTTGGTAGTTGCAGGCGCAATTGCTGATGCCGTTGGGATATACGATCCGCTTATTAAATTTGCAGGGGCGGGTGCAACCATTCCAATTACCAGTTTTGGTAACTCGCTCGTACACGGCGCATTAACCGAATTGGAGAAGGACGGATGGCTGGGTGTCATTACAGGGATCTTTAGTCTGACAAGTGCAGGAATTTCCTCGGCGATTATTTTCTCTTTTCTGGCATGCTTGTTTGTTCGTCCAAAAGGAAGCATATAAAAGCAATGCATTATAGATTAAACTTACAATTAAACAAGCTTAAAAATCAACCCTTCGGATCTGTATGACCGGAGGGCTTTTTATGTGCCTGTATACAAAATGTTGCCAAACTGTAGTACTGGCTCGAACATCTGGACAAGGACTCAAGTGTACTCTGTGCCCACCTTCATGTACAATAATAGGAAACATGTTGCTATCTAGGAGGTTTACAGAGCTATGCCCGTGCGTCAAGAATCTGTGCAGATTGTATCTGCAATCCGTTCTAATCTGGAATCATGCATATTAGGTAAATCCTTTGAAATAAAATTACTGCTAACGACTATGTTGGCGGGTGGGCACATTCTGATCGAGGACGTTCCGGGTACGGGAAAAACGCAAATGATCAAGGCTCTTGCCAAATCCATGCGCGGTGATTACCGCCGTGTTCAATGTAATCCTGATATTCTCCCCAGTGATATTACAGGGGTTTCCATATTTCATCCACGGGATGAGCGCTTTTATTTCCGTCCGGGTCCCGTGATGACCAACATTTTACTGGCAGACGAAATTAACCGGGCCACGACGAAAACCCAATCGGCTTTGCTGGAAGTGATGGAGGAGCGCAGTGTAACCGTGGATGGAGAGACACATATGCTGCCTCATCCTTTTATGCTGTGTGCTACGCAAAATCCGATTGATTTTGAAGGGACTTATATGCTGCCGGAAGCGCAGCTTGATCGTTTTATGCTCAAAATCAGTCTCGGCTATCCTGATATGGAGACTGAGCGGAACATGCTGCTTCGTCATCAGGAGGGTCAGCCGGCAGACCGTCTGGAGGCGGTAGCCCATATGGAACAGATTGCCGCGATCCAGCAGGAAATCAGAGAAATGTATATGGACGAAGCAATTACGTCCTATTTACTTGATATCGTCCGTGCGACGAGAGAGCATCCTTCGGTACTGTTGGGGGCCAGCCCGCGGGCGGCGCTTGCTTTTGTGATGGCGGCCAAGGCATACGCTTTTCTGGAAAATCGGGATTACGTTCTCCCTGATGATGTGAAAATATTGGCACCCTATGTGCTGGCGCATCGTTTGCTGTTACGTCCCGAGGCGCGTCTCGACAGCTCCAATGCCCAGTCTGTACTTCAGGCTGTTCTTCGGCAGGTGAACGTACCCGTACGAATGGAGCGTCCGTAGGGAATGAAGATGGTCATAAGGAAACGCAGGCTTCCCCGGCTGTCAGGCCGCATCTGGCTACTGATGGTCATATGGGTGGTGTGTCTGCTATATCTGTTGTTTCAGGGTGGCAAGACGTCAGTCATGCTATTGTCCATGGTTACGCTACTGGGCATATATTTATGGATCGTTGGGCTGAGCGGGGTACGCCGTGTTCAGGGTTCAAGACAGCTTTCACAAGGCTCGGAGTTCGGGGAGCTACTGCATGCGGGAGATCAGGTACATGTAAAGCTGAGCTTGAGCCTTCCCGGCTTTCTGCCATTGCCGTATATCATTGTTCGCGAGGTGCTCAAGCGTCATACAGGTGAATCCTGGTCTTTTGAGGACAGTGTTATCCCTAGCATGAAAGGGAGCGGACAGCTTGCTTTTCAGACTCCTGCATTGGAGCGGGGAACCTATTATTTTGCCGAAACCGAATGCGTGAGTGAGGATATCTTCGGTCTGTTGGAGCATAAAGGCAAGTTAAACGCACCCGGTGAATTTCGGGTACTGCCCCGTACAGTATTCATTCCGTATTGGCAGTTGAATGATCGTCGCTCGCGGATGTCTGGACCACAAACTGTCCAGACTCGAACACGGCGCGAAACGACGCAAATTAACGGAGTGCGGGACTATGTATATGGGGACCGTTTTTCACGTATCCATTGGAATGCGACCGCACGTACAGGCAGTTGGAAATCTAAGGAATTTGAGCATGAGACGGTTCCCAAAACGATGCTTGTACTGGATACACACAAAAAACATTATGTAAATGCCGATCAGTTTGAGCTGGCCGTATCCTCCATTGCTTCATTGCTGGAATATGGCGGGCGGGAGCGGATGGGAGTAGGTCTTTGTACGGCAGGGGAAACGGGCACTGTTTTTCAGCCCAGTGAGCAGATGATGGAACGGCAACGGATGATGCATCATTTGGTAGACATACACACCACTTCCCAAGGCAGTCTTATGGCTGCTGTAGAAAGCGGTGTTCGGCAATTTCCACAAGGCTGCCATTTTGTGTTGATCAGTCCGTTGAAGGATCATCAGGCGTTGGAGCTTCTTCGCTGGGCCGATACCCGGGGGATGACCCCTTGCCATGTCTATATCGGAGAAGGCTCAAGCGTGGGACAGGATGAAGAATGGATGAGCATGCTTCGTACAAGAGGCATTCAGGGTTATCATGTTCCGGGTCTTGAAGAGCTCCCAACAGTAATGGGGGGAGGGACGCTATGAAAAACTGGTTGCATTCGCTGAAGGGCTCTTGGGCTGTTGCCTTTACATTTTTATGGATTATTATTATTGCCATGCAGTGGGTATCCTTTGCTTCAGACCTATGGCTGAAAGAGACAAGAACGCTGGTATTGGCGACGGTTACGATGCTGGCTTTGGTGAAAATTTTGCTGCCGCTTCGACCTTGGATTGAATTTATCCTCAAGGCTACGACGTTATTTTTTATTTTGTACCGGACGCTCGTGTCTTACTCGATCATTATTCCTTTCGGGGGTTTTACAAACCGTCTGGATCAATTTATATCGAATATGTCTCCGTATATCTGGTTTTCACTGATTGCTTGGCTAGTCATTGAGATGTTACCGCTCATCGTTACGACGAAGCAGCGCATTCTGGTGTTTGTAGGCATTAATATTGCCGCGCTGGCAGTGCTTGATTCGTTCACGCCAACCGTGCTGTGGCAAGAAGTCGCATGGATGGTCTTTGCGGGTATGGGGTGGCTGGTGACTCAGCATTTGCAGTATTTTCGGCAGCATTACCCTCAAGGCTGGAAGCACATTCGCCGTTACCCGTACAAAATTGCAGCCAATATTACGGTGATTTTTGCTTTGATTATTATGGCTGGCGTGAATATGCCAGAGATACAGCCGACCTTAACTGACCCTTATACGGCATGGACCCAGCGAAATAGCTCATCCACTGTTGGTATTAACAATGGAACCGGGGCTATGAATCAGCGGATGAGTACGGCATCAGGCTATAGCCGGCAGGACAATCGGCTGGGCGGGGGATTCAATTTTGACTATTCTCCGGTAATGACGATCACAACCAATCAGCGAAGCTACTGGCGGGGCGAGACGAAGCGAACGTATTCCGGCACAGGTTGGAGAGATGCAGGCAACGACGACCAGACGCTGAACGATGTGTCGATGACGGCAGAGCTGGAAAATACACAAGAAACACGGCATTCGACTGAGCAGGTCGTTCAGACCGTTACGATGCAAACCGATCAGAGCTATCCGGTTTTGTTCGGGGCCTATTCGGTACATCGTGTTCAATCGGTGGACAGAGACTCGCGGGCAGACGGGCTGCGTTGGAAACCGGAACAGGCAGAACTGCTTTGGAACCCACCCTCCAGAAGAACGGCTTATCCGAAAACGTATACGCTGGTGTCACATGTGCCTGTGATCCCGGAAAAAGAGCTTCGCACAAAAACGTTTACTGAGCTGTATGGAAAGAACAAGCAGGAAGCCTATTTGCAAATCCCGAATGAGCTGCCGCAGCGAGTACGTGATCTGGCTCAAAATGTAACGTCGTCGGCGAAGACGCCCTATGAAAAGGTCGGACTGCTCCAGCAATATTTACAGCGAAATTATGCATATACAAACAATCCGGATCTTTCCCGCAAAAAAAGCAAGGATTTTGTGGATTCCTTTCTATTTGAGATTCGGGAAGGCTATTGCGATTATTACTCCACTTCGCTGGTTATGATGGCTCGTTCCGTTGGAGTTCCGGCGCGGTGGGTCAAAGGTTATGCTCCTGGTCAGCAGACATTTTCGGATGATGCAACGACAGGCGATGATAATGAAAATATGTCTTCCTACTCTATTACCAATGCGGATGCGCATTCCTGGGCAGAGGTATATCTGGGTGAATACGGCTGGGTTCCTGTAGAAGCCACACCGGGTTTTGATATGCCATTGCTTACGGAGCAGGAGGATTCGAAGACACCTGATGCTCCAAAGGTGAAAGATCAGTCTGAACCGGAACAGTCTGCGCAGACACCACAGGCCAAACTGGAGGAAGGCACGAGAATTCATCCGGTAATCATAGCAGCGGCAGTGGCTGTTATTGTACTGTGGAGCGCTTATATCGTATGGCGTAATCGGGCAGATATTCATTTTTATTTGCTGCGTCTGCGTAAAGGAAAGCCGTTGACCCCTGATGAAAAGGTGATCGTCGAAACTGAGCGCTGGCTACGGTATATGCGGAGTAAGGGGTTTGCCCGCACTAGCCACGAGACGCTGAGGGAATCGGTCGGCAGATGGTCAGTTGAATCACCGGAACGTGCTTCAATTCTGAATCTGCTGCTGGAGCTGTTTGAACAAGCACGCTACAGTCCTTCCTCGGTAACTGCCGAGGATTGGCGCAAGGTCCGCCGACAAGCGGCCCTGTTGCATAAGAAAGGTTAGTCCAGACGACAAACTGAACGAAAGGGCTAAACCATTTTTATTTGGCTCGAATGCTGCCGATTTATAATCTTCTTCATATGCTTTGTAAAAAGCTGTCCGTTTGTTGCGGATAGCTTTTTACTAACCCATATTAATATGGTATAGTTTGTCGTATGAAACTGAGGTGACCGACGTTGTTTGAAATGCTGATGCCCAAATTACGGGTGAATACCGTCTTTGATATTGATCTTGAAGGCTTGTATGCTCAAGGATATCGCGGCATTATTACGGATTTGGATAATACGCTGGTTGGTGCAAAAGCGCCGAATGCGACTCCCGAGCTGGTGGCCTGGTTTGAGAAGGTCAAACAGGCGGGTTTTAAGCTTGTCATCGTGTCCAACAATAATATGGGACGTGTATCCTTGTTCGCTACGCCTTTGGACATTGAATTTATACATGCTGCACGGAAGCCTTCCAACTCGTCTTTTCGCAGAGCCATCCGTATGATGGGACTTACTCCGGAAGAGACTATTATGGTCGGGGACCAAATGTTGACAGATGTATTGGGTGGCAACCGACTGGGATTGCACACGGTGCTCGTGTTGCCGATATCCATCCATGATGAAGGAATCATGACCCGCTTTAATCGGCGGCTGGAGCGAATCGCGCTCACAAGGTTACGTAAGAAAGGCTTATGGCTTGAGGAGGAAAAGAAGAATGACTGAAAGACCTGACGGCGGAACTGCCGTCAAATGTAGTGGCTGCGGTATCACGATGCAGACCACCAGCCCGGAGCTTCCGGGATATATTCTGGAAAAACTGATTACACGAGAGCCTGTCATTTGCCAGCGCTGTTTCCGGATTAAAAACTATAATGAAACGTCTTCGGTAGCCGTAGATCAGGATGAGTTCCTGAAACTGCTTAGCCAGATTGGGGATAAGGACGCGCTCGTCATCCACATTGTGGATATTTTTGACTTTGAAGGTAGTCTGATTTCCGGCTTACAACGTTTTGTAGGCTCTAATCCGGTTGTACTGGCTGTGAACAAGACGGATTTGTTGCCTAAGGTAACGAACTGGAACAAGGTCCTGAATTGGGTACAAAAACAGGCTAAGGAGCAAGGACTTCGCACGGCGGATATCGTTCTGTGCTCGGCTAAAAAAAATCAGGGCTTTGATCGTCTGCTGGATGTAGTATCCGAACTGCGCGGCAATCGGGATGTGTATGTGGTCGGTGCAACAAATGTTGGTAAATCCACGCTCATTAACCGTTTGATCCGTGATCATAGCGATATGGAGCAGGAGTTAACAACATCCCGTTACCCGGGAACGACGCTGGATATGGTGAATATTCCGCTTGACGACGGCAAGCATATTATTGATACACCGGGGATTGTGTATCCTTGGCGTTTCAGTGAAATCGTGTCTCGGCAGGATTTGGGCGCTATTATGCCGGACAAGCCGCTGAAACCAGCTGCTTATCAGCTAGATCCCGGACAAACGCTGTTTTTCGGTGGGATGGCACGGTTTGATTTTGTAGAGGGGCAACACCAATCGTTCACATGCTACATCAATGGTGGCCTTAAAATTCATCGCACCAAGCTGGAGCGGGCGGATCAACTGTTCGAAGATCATGCCGGAGAACTGCTGTCACCGCCGACACGTGATCAGTTGGCAGATATGCCGGAATGGACAAGACATGAGTTCCGCGTTCCCCGTAAATCTCAATCGGATATTTATATCTCCGGTCTGGGATGGATCAGGGTCAATAGTGAGAACGGGGCTTTGGTAGCGGTTCATGCTCCTCGGGGAATCCGTGTCCTTTTACGGCCTTCGTTGATTTAACGGATGTTAAACCATGTGATAGGGCGGCAAGGAACATATTCAGGTTCCTGCCGCCGTTCATGTATTTGTGCAGCCTAATATTTTGCAATATGGGGGAGAACGACGATGAGCAGCGGGGAGTCTGGAGTGACTGAACAAGATCTTGTATTATTGGGCGTATTGGGTGATCCGATCAAGCACTCCAAATCGCCTCTCATGCATAAAGTAGCTTTAAAGACTGCGGGGATAGAGGGGGATTTTGTTCCTCTTCATGTTAAGCCGGAACAGCTAGAGGACGCCATGAAGGGGATTCGGGCTTTGCATTTCCGCGGAGTCAATGTGACGATTCCCCATAAAGTTGAGGTTATGAAATATTTGGATGAGATTGATGAAGGGGCCAGACTCATCGGTGCTGTTAACACGATTGTGAACGACAACGGACGGCTCAAGGGTTACAATACGGACGGGATCGGCTACGTACGCTCGCTCAAAGAAGAGACTTCGGTTAAGTTGAAAGGCACAAAAATTGCGGTCCTCGGAGCTGGAGGTGCTGCCAGAGGTGTGATTCATGCTTTACTGGAGGAACAGCCCGAATCGGTCATTATTCTGAATCGGACACGCGATAAGGCAGAGCAACTGGCATTGGAGTGGACGACGGAAGCGATCCCTGTGATGGGCTATTCTAACGATGAAGCGGAGCGCGTGCTTGCATTGGTGGATGTGCTGATTAATACGACCTCGGTAGGAATGTCTCCTCTATCCGATGAGCTTCCACTGGAAACGAGTCTGATTCCGCAAGGAATCATTGTGAGTGATTTGATCTACAACCCGCTGGAAACGAGATTTTTACGCGAAAGCCGTGAACATCGCGACTGCACGGTGCATGGAGGCTTGGGCATGTTCGTGTATCAGGGAGCGGTGGCTTTTGAGTATTTTATGGGCGTAGCTCCTGCTGTAGATGAAATGAGAGCGGCGGTGCTGAGAAGCCTGTCGTAAGTCGGATTTTACATTAAATTATGGAATTGCCGCATGGCATATGTGGTTATGAAGGAGTTAATTATACATGTTAACAGGTAAACAAAAAAGGTATTTGCGCTCGATGGCGCATCATCTGGACCCCGTTTTTCAAGTAGGGAAAAACGGTACGAACGAGCATCTTATGCGTCATATTAACGATGCGATTGAAAAGCGCGAGCTGATGAAGGTGCAGATTTTGAACAACTGTCTGGATGACAAGCATGAAATTGCGGAAGAACTGGCTACGGAAACAGGTTCCGAGCTTGTACAGCTCATCGGGAGCACGATTATTTTATACAAGGAATCCCGTGATAACAAGCAAATCGAGCTGCCTAGAGGATAACACGCGGGGAGAAAGACTTATGAAAATCGGTATTATGGGCGGTACATTTGACCCGATTCATATTGGACATTTGCTGGCTGGAGAAGCGGCAAGGGATGCCTATGCGCTGGACCATGTATGGTTCATGCCTTCCCATATCCCTCCGCACAAGCATCAGGCGGGGGCGAGCGGCACGGAGCGGCTGGAGATGACGAGTGAAGCGGTGGCGGGCCATCCTGCTTTTGAAGTGTTGGATATTGAAGTGCTTCGCGGTGGGGTATCTTATACTATTGACACGATCAAAGAGCTTCAGGAGCTGCATCCTGCTGTGGATTTTTATTTTATCATCGGCGCAGATATGGTGAATTACTTACCTCATTGGCAGGGGATTGAGGAGCTGGCACAGCGAATTTGTTTTATCGGTGTCCGGCGTCCCGGTTTCCAGCTTGCGCTGAATGAACTGCCGCATTATTTGCAGAACAAGGTGCTGCTGGCGGATATGCCAGTGGTGGATATTTCTTCGACGGATATTCGGGAACGTGTTGCGGAAGGGCGCACCATTCGTTATCTTGTGCCTGATCGTGTGCATGACTACATTACAAGGGGCGGTTTGTATGAAGTACAGCCGTGAGCAATTGATGGAGGCCGTATCCGGTCAAATGCCTGAAAAACGCTGGAAGCACACTCTGGGGGTCATGCATACCTCGGTGGAGCTTGCCAAGCGGTATGGCGCGGACCCGGATAAGGCCGAATTGGCGGCTATTTTGCATGATGTAGCGAAATATTGGCCCGTTCAGCAGATGGAGGAAGTGATTCGCAGTCATCCCGAATGTGACCAGGAGCTTTTGCAGCATGACAAGCAACTGTGGCATTCTGAGGTAGGATATTGCGTTGCCTCTAGAGACTACGGGGTGGAAGACCTTGAAATACGGAATGCCATTCGCTGGCACACCTCAGGGCGTGTGGGTATGAGTTTGCTGGACAAAGTCGTGTGTCTAGCTGATTACATCGAGCCGGGACGGGATTTCCCCGGGGTCGAGCACATCCGCAAGCAGGCGAAAAAAAGTTTGGAGCAGGGTCTTGTCGCTGGATTTGATTCCACGATTTCACTGCTGCTGGAGAAGCAAAAGGTTATTTTTCTGCTGACGGTACTGTCGCGAAATGATCTGATCCAACAACTTAAACAGAGAAAATCGGAGGTTCATGAATGACCATAACTAATGAGAAATTAATGCAAATTACGGTTGAGGCCGCTGAAGATAAGAAGGCCATGAATATTGTAGCCCTTGACTTGCGGGGGGTATCCCTTGTCGCAGATTATTTTGTAATATGCCACGGTAATTCGGATACCCAGGTACAGGCGATTGTGACGGAAATTCGCAAACGCGCTCATGATGAAGGTACGACAATCAAAGGGATCGAAGGAATGGATTCCGGTCGCTGGGTTCTGATGGACTTGGGTGATGTCGTAGTGCATGTCTTCCATCGTGACGAGCGTGAATATTATAACATTGAAAGACTTTGGTCGGACGCTAAGGTTGTGGAGAAGGTATGAATCTGATTGCTGGTACTTATGTCACGATTATGGTAGATCGTGAGGTATCCCCCTTCGGCTACTTTCTCACAGTCGGCGATCAGGATGTACTGCTGCATTATACAGAATTGACACGTGAGATCGAGGTTGGAGAACGGCTGGAAGTATTTATTTTTCACGATACAGAGGACCGTTTGGCCGCTACTATGAAAAAACCGTTCCTCTCGCTAGGCGAACTGGCAAAGCTACAGGTGGCGGATGTGCATCCGCGTTTGGGTTGTTTTTTGGAAATGGGATTGGGTCGTCAATTGCTGCTGCCGATTCGCGAGTTGCCTGAGAACCGGGATTTGCACCCTCAGGTGGGTGACTACGTCTATGCTATCATGGAACATGATAAGCAGGGCAGGCTGCGGGCGAAGCTGGCGGGTGAGCAGGAGCTGGCTCCGTTGTCCTTCCATGCCCCTGATTCATGGCTCAATACGTGGGTGCAGGCGACGGTGTACAAGCCGCTTCAGATGGGTACGTTTGTCCTGGTGGACGGAGGTGTGCTTGGTTTTGGCGCGATTGGCATGATTCACTCCTCGGAACGCAACCGGATGCTTCGTTTGGGTGAAGAGGTGAAGGTACGGGTCACGCTGGTTCGTGAAGACGGTCGGGTGAATCTAGCGATGTCGCCACGCAAGGAAGTGGGCCGTGATGAGGATGCGGATCGTCTCATTGCCTTTCTGAAGGAGCGCCCGGGTGGCGGTATGCCTTATTCCGACGCAACGCCGCCGGACATTATTAAGCAACGGTTCGGTATCAGTAAATCCGCCTTCAAGCGTGCGATGGGCAAGCTTATGAAGGAAGGGCTGGTTACGCAAAAGGAAAACTGGACCTACCTGGTGGAGAAAATGCCTGAACCGAAGGACGGGAATGGGGAATAAAAAATGGCTTCTTACCGGAAGTTTGCCTATGTGTATGATGAGCTGATGCAGGACATGCCGTACCCGGACTGGCTGCGTTTTGCTCGGCAGGCCTGGGATCAGCATGGTATGCCGCATACGGTGGCAGAGCTGGGCTGTGGGACGGGCTCCATTACGATTCCACTGGTCAACTCGGGCTTCGAGGTGGCTGGCATCGATTTGTCTTCAGATATGCTGGCGGTAGCCCGTCGCAAAATGGAAACGACTACGCAAGGACAGCGTTTGTTCCGTGAGGGGAGCATTCGCTGGATAGAGCAGGATATGCGGGAATGGAATTTACCGGAGCCTGTGGATTCTGTCATTTCTTTTTGCGATTGTCTGAATTATTTGCTGGAGGAAGAGGACATTGCTGCTACTTTTCGCAGAACGTATGCCGGTCTTAAGCCTGGCGGAACCTTTCTGTTCGATGTACATCATCCCCAGACGTTTGTGCGTTATGATGAAGAGCAGCCCTTTGTACTGGATGAGCGTTCCATTTCATATATCTGGACTTGTGCGTTGGATGCTCCACGCTGTGAAATTGAGCATCATCTCAGCATTTTTGCGAGAGCGGAAAATGAAGGGCGCGATGTATACCAGCGGTTCGAGGAAATTCATGTGCAACGTGCCTATGACCCGGACTGGATGAAAACGGAATTGTCCAAAGCCGGTTTTCGCGATGTGAAGGTATATGCGGACTTTGAATGGATAGAAGCAGTAGATGACGCGGCGAGATTATTTTATGTTGCTGTAAAATAGTGAACCTTCATCAAGCGAATATCGAAAAAGAAAGACGCTTTTCATGATGACATGAAGGGCGTCTTTTTGCATAAGAGCTTCGAAATTATATGTTTACTTTATAGTTCAGTTGAAGTTCATCACCCGGTACACCGCGAATGCCCCAATTCTGTTTCGGTGTCTCAAATATAGTAATTTCAAGATCCTGCGGGGCAATGCCTAAATCGTTAATTCTTTGGAATAGCAGTTGGATGAGGTGCTTTTTAGCCTCTGTCGTTCTGCCTTCAAACACACTAATTTCAATAATGGTGTATGCCTCCGAGCGATCGTGGGCAAATATGAAGTCTTCCTGATTCATAGGAAAAAAACGATGAAACCTTTTGTCGGGGGGATATTGGAACGCATCCACCACAGCGGAATGAATCACATCTGAAAGTTGCTCCTTGATCGGATTCAGGGCTTCTTTTATTCCGTAAATTTTAATTTGTGCCATATCTCAGCTCACCTTTCTCATCTCAACTCATCTCAATCTGGTTCGGAGCTATTATAAAACATTTGCCTCCCATGTGTCATGGAGCAAACGAATGAAGTTGGTGTTTAGCACCAGATGTAGTCCTTATTTGACTTTTTTCGCGGTTTTCAATATAATAGTGCCATTATTAACGGTTAAACAATCGCTGATGAGGAATAGTAGTTTTGTCTGGACATGTAGAGAGCCGGCGGATGGTGCAAGCCGGTTGACAGTGCAAAGTGAACTCGCCTCGGAGATATGCGGCCAACGCAGGAATGCCCTATACAGGTGCTTGTACCCTGTTATTAACCCGCATCGGATCACCTCCGTTATCAGGTGCAAAGGGAGTAGAAGGCGAAGAACGCTTTCTGCTAACTAGGGTGGTACCACGGGAATATAACCTCTCGTCCCTAGCGCTGACACGCTACGGGATGCAGAGGTTTTTTTGTTGCATACCGTTTGAGGAGGAAATGACAATGACAGACACACAGCCGAAGCACGGCTATCAACCGCAAAGTATTGAACCAAAATGGCAGAAATATTGGGATGAGAACAAAACGTTCCGTACCGGGGAAGAGCCGGGCAAACCGAAGTTTTATGCTTTGGATATGTTCCCGTACCCGTCTGGAGCTGGTCTGCATGTAGGCCACCCGGAAGGATATACGGCAACGGATATTGTTTCACGTTATAAAAGAATGCGCGGCTACAACGTACTGCATCCGATGGGTTGGGACGCCTTCGGTCTGCCTGCTGAACAGCATGCGCTGGATACGGGAGAGCATCCGCGTGAAATTACGGTGAAAAATGTAAATAACTTCCGCCGTCAAATTAAATCGCTAGGCTTTTCATACGACTGGGATCGTGAAATCAGCACGACTGACCCTGATTATTATAAATGGACACAATGGATTTTCATCCAGCTGTACAAGCGCGGCCTTGCTTATGTAGCTGAAGTACCTGTGAACTGGTGTCCTGCGTTGGGTACGGTGCTGGCTAATGAAGAGGTTATTGACGGGAAGAGTGAGCGTGGTGGTCATCCGGTCATTCGCAAACCCATGCGTCAATGGATGCTGAAAATTACGGAATATGCGGATCGTCTTCTGGATGATTTGGAGGAGCTGGATTGGTCCGAAAGCATTAAAGATATGCAGCGAAACTGGATCGGCAAGTCTACTGGAGCAGAGGTCCATTTTCCGATTGAGGGCCATGACAAGCAACTGACGGTATTTACAACCCGCCCGGATACGCTGTTCGGCGCAAGCTACTGTGTGCTGGCTCCTGAGCAGGAATTGGTGGATGTTATCACTACACCTGAGCAAAAGGATGCTGTAAATCAATACCGTGAGCAAGCTGCCCGTAAAAGCGATCTGGAGCGCACGGATTTGGCGAAGGATAAAACGGGTGTCTTCACAGGCGCTTACGCGGTGAATCCGGTGAACGGTGAAAAGCTGCCAATCTGGATCGCCGACTATGTGCTGGCTGGCTACGGAACAGGCGCGATTATGGCTGTGCCGGGTCACGACACACGTGACTGGGAATTTGCGAAGCAATTCGGGCTGAATATCATTGAGGTTGTCCAAGGTGGGGACGTGGCTAAAGAGCCATACACCGAGGATGGTACGCACGTCAATTCAGGTCCGCTGAATGGACTTACGAATGAGGAAGCAATTCCGAAGATGATTGAATGGCTGGAAGCCGAGGGTAAAGGGCAAGGAAAAGTGACGTACCGCTTGCGCGATTGGCTTTTCAGCCGTCAACGCTATTGGGGCGAGCCGATTCCGGTGATTCACCTGGAAGATGGAACGATCAAAACAGTTCCTGAGGATCAACTGCCGCTCGTGTTGCCGGAAATGGATAACATCAAGCCTTCAGGCACAGGGGAGTCTCCGTTGGCGAATGCGACGGACTGGGTAGAAACTATTGATCCCGAGACGGGCTTGAAAGCACGCCGCGAGACGAACACCATGCCACAATGGGCAGGAAGCTGCTGGTATTACCTGCGCTATATTGATCCGCACAATGATAAAGAGCCTGTATCCAAGGAGAAGCAGCGCGAATGGCTGCCTGTGGATCTGTACATCGGCGGTGCGGAACATGCGGTTCTTCACTTGCTGTATGCCCGTTTCTGGCACAAGGTGCTGTATGATATCGGTGTTGTGGAAACGAAAGAGCCTTTCTACAAGCTGGTCAATCAGGGTATGATTCTGGGCAATAATAATGAAAAAATGAGTAAATCACGTGGTAATGTCATCAACCCTGACGATATTGTGAATACGTTTGGCGCTGATACGCTGCGCATTTATGAGATGTTTATGGGGCCGCTGGAGGCGACTAAGCCATGGAGCGAAAACGGGGTTGAGGGAGCACATCGTTTTCTGTCCCGTGTATGGCGCCTGTTCGTTTCCGAGGATGGTAGCCTGAACGATAAAATTTCAAATGAAGGCGGCAGTGATGAGTTCAATCGGACCTGGCATAAAACGCTGAAGAAAGTAACCGAGGATCTGGACGCGCTGCGTTTCAATACGGCGATCAGCCAACTGATGATTTTTACCAATGATGCATACAAAGCAGACCGTTTGCCGCGTGCAGCAATGGAAAACTTCGTGCAAATGCTGTCGCCGCTTGCACCGCATCTGGCCGAGGAACTGTGGCAGTTGCTGGGACACAGCGAAAGCATTACCTACGCGGCTTGGCCTGCTTATGATGAAGCATGGACGGTGGATGCCGAAGTGGAAATTGTGGTGCAGGTAAACGGTAAAATCGTGCAGCGTGCGACGATTGCCAAAGACCTTGACGCCAAAGCGATGGAGGCATTCGCTCTGTCGCTGGACAACGTTCAGCAGGCGCTGGCCGGTAAAACGGTTCGCAAGGTGATTGCAGTACCAGGCAAACTGGTCAATATTGTTGCGGGTTAATCGGCTTTAAGCCGAAGGAGGTATCTATCTTTTGCATGTCCTCCTCATACTTGTTGTGTGTGGCCCGTATCAGCTCGGGAAAGACGCTGTGCAGGCTGATGTCCAGCAGTGCGAGGGCTTCAGCGGTAATACCTCCGGGAACTGCTACCCTCGCCTGCAACTCGGCTGGTGTCATTCCGCCCTCAGTAAGCAGCTTTCCTGTGCCGATAATCATTTCACCAGCCAGGGCGCATAGCTCCGTACGGTCTATACCCGTGGCCTGAACCGCAGCATGAATCCACTGGTCCATAAAAAAGGCCAGGAAAGCAGGGCCGCAGCTGGAAAAATCCGACGTAATACGTGTATGGGATTCCTTAACCCGAATCGGCCTGCTAATGTGGGACATAAGCTCTTCCAGAAGGGAGCGATCCTCCTCTGTAATCCGGCTGCCATGGATGCATAGTGAGGCTCCGCTGCCTACCTGGTGGGTAATGCTGGGAATAATTTTGGACACTTTTGCTTTCAATGAATGCTCCAGGATGCGTATCTGTACCGGACTAGTAATAGAAACGACGATTTGCTCTTCTGTAATGACGTTGCGTATTTCATCCGTCACGGCTTTTGATTCCAGCGGCTTCACGCAGATAAACAGGATATCGCTATCCGCTGCCGTCTCACGGTTGCTTTGGGCTGCATGCAATCCTGGATAACGACGGGCCAGCTCGGCTACCTTGGAATACGTTCGATTGCTTGCTGATATTTGCTGTGGTTTAAGTGCGTTGGAATGGATAAAAGATTCAATCAGCAGACTTCCCATGCTGCCAGTCCCGATAAATCCAACTTTCATCGTTCAACGTCCTCCTTTCATACTTTGCGGTATAGACGCTGTCATTCTTCTTAGTGTATGCACCCGGTCTTGGCCGACATGACGAATTTTATGTCTGAGCATGTTAGATCGTGCCCAAGGTCGTACCACTCTTTGGAAAATGGCTCACAGCGAACCGTATGGAGGTTGTTTACATCCTCCGGTTAACGGGATAGGACAGGCTTGCTCTGTTCAATTGTGATGCTGTATTGAGTGGCTCACTTTCCCTAAATCTATGTGTAGAAGGGGACGAAATGGAAATGAACCGCGTATGGACTGGAACGGCAATAGTGCTTTCCCTAATCGGCAGTGGGCTTATTCTGTTTGCTGGTGGGCAGCGTCCGGGGCCGGAAGAAGAGTGGCAGTTGCTTAATCGTAAGGTAGAGCAGGCTTTAGTAGAGCCGGACCAAAATGAGTCACAGAGCAATAGCGGACTGACTCAAGGAAAGCGTGTTGTAACGGAAACCTCAGGCAAAACTGAACGCAGTTCGGATGGCGAAGGAGCTGGCAATGTGAAGCGTGGTGCTGTACAGGGTTCTGCTAGTGCATCAGTCGACGGGAGCGAAAGCTCCAGTACTGTAAAGCAGCCTGAGGCGACGGATTCTGGTTCCGTTACTTCCGCTACTGGCGTTGACAACTCGAATACCACGACGAACAGGACGAATGCAGTGAGCGATCCCGTTGCTTCATCCGCTTCCGGTGAAAAAAAGGTGAACATCAACACGGCGACTGCTGCCGAGTTAATGGAACTGCCGGGGGTTGGAGCTAAAAAGGCCGAAGCGATTCTGAACTATCGTAATCAGCACGGGCCGTTCAAGCGTGTGAACGATTTGGATCATGTGAAGGGAATCGGTGCTAAAATGTTGGCGAAAATGAAGCCTTACGTCAGCTTATAAGTGGACATGTGACAAGGCTGTCAGGATGGCTTTAGCGGATATATTTACGTTGTAACTTGTGTTTACGGGAGAGATGGATATGAGTGCAGATGTACGCAAGGACTGGGACACCTATTTTATGGATATCGCTTATATGGTATCCACCCGTTCGCGCTGCTCGCGGCGTCATGTTGGAGCCGTACTTGTACAAGGCAAAAAGCTTTTGGGTACAGCCTATAATGGTGCACCATCCGGGGTACCTGATTGCTCTGAGGCAGGTTGTATGATTTCGGAGGAATACGAGGTCGTGCATCGCGAGGGGCAGGAGGAAATGGTTAAAAAGCAGCGCTGCATCCGCACGATTCATGCGGAGCAGAACTTGCTACTGTTCACGGACCGGATTGATCGTGAAGGCTCCTCGGTATATGTGACCGACCAGCCATGCTGGACGTGTGCCAACATGCTGGCGAACAGCGGTATTGTGGAGATTGTATACCACCGTCCTTACCCAAAGGATGCCGACAAGGTTCGTGCCATGATGGAGCAAAAAGGTATTGCCTTCCGTATGCTGGAGAACTATCATCCACCGAAAGAAACGCTGATGGATGTTATGAATTAAGACATGATGAATCAAAAAGTACACGAGGAAGAACCTCTGACGAATGCTATTTAGTCAGGGGTTCTTTTTTGTTTTGCGGTTTGAGCACAGAACCCTATTTTTCTACCGGGAGGTGGTTATATTCAAGCCAAACTGGTTTTAAGCAGACCTATCTTAACCCTTACGGTATGTTGGATTACGGGAAGTGCAGGAGCATGCTTGTATTCCGGACGTATGCTGCTGTTGCTCTGGGCGGGTGTCACGCTGATTTTACCTCTTGTAGCTCTATTGATGAAAATTCCAGTCCGGCATGTGGTATTGCTGTGGCTTGCCTTGAGCGGAGGTGGATTCCATTGGGCTTGGCATGATACGCATAATGTGAGCCATATTCCCGAGGCCCTTCATGTATCGTCTTCCAAGCTGGAAGACGTGCCTGTTCAAGCATCCGGGTTTATTGCTTCCGAGGTACAGGTGGACGGTGATCGGGCACAATTTGAGATGAGGATTATTGCAATAAGCAAAACGAGAGGCAATTCCAATTCGAACAAGAAGCCTACATCTGCGAGTAGTACCCGTATTGGTTCTACATTACTGCCAAATGACACTTTTCAGGGCGGGGTTGGAAAGAGCGAAGCTATTTCTGAGCAGGTTATCGTGCACATCAAGCTGGCTGCCAAACAGGAACAGCAACTTGCGGCAGAATGGCAGCGTGGAGATGCAATTCAACTGCACGGCAGCTTAAAGGCTCCTGCAACAGCGGGGAATTTTGGCGGCTTTGATTACAATGAATACCTGCATACACAGGAGATTCACTGGCTTTTCAAAGGGAATGGAGCCGCTTCGCTACAAAAGCAGCAAGCTTCCCAGTGGAACCGTTACACCTTGTTCAGGTGGAATGATCAGCTTAGGGAGCAATTGGGGCAACGGATGGAATTAGCTTTTGGTTCTCTTTATCACGCAGGATATATGAAAGGACTGGTGCTAGGCGTTACGGATGAGCTGGACCCGGCAACGTATAACGAATTTACGCAGCTTGGATTAACGCATATTTTAGCGATATCCGGTATGCATGTGGCGGTATATGCGGCTACGCTACTGTATTTACTCAAGCTATTGCGAGTGAGTCGCGAGACGTCTCTTACGGTCGTGATGGTGCTTATTCCGGCTTATGTACTGCTGACAGGTGCTTCTCCCTCTGTTGTGAGGGCTGGAATTATGGCTATGATCGGCCTGTTTGCAGCCAGACGGGGAATGCTCAAGGACGGACTTAGCATTTTGAGTGTGTCCGCATTATTGATGCTGCTTTGGAATCCTTACTACCTGCTTAGCGTCAGTTTTCAGCTTTCTTTTCTGGTAACAGCCGGGCTGCTCATTTACATGCCGCTGATGAAGCCGTTTTTCGCCAAATGGCCTCTTCTGATTGGCGGCGAAATTGCGATTACGATCACAGCGCAGCTTGTTTCGTTTCCGATGACGGTCTTCTACTTTAATCAATTCTCGCTACTATCGTTTGCAGCTAATTTTGTGCTCGTTCCACTTATTACGTATATTGTGCTTCCACTGGGAACGGTTGCGATGGGGATTGCTTTTCTATGGGATGACGGGGCTCGTATCCTGGCATGGCCGGCAGAGCAACTGAACGAACTGACCTTTTGGCTTGTAAAATGGATGAACGTGGATGACGCTTATGTGAGTATTTGGCCGTCTTCCTCCATTTTGTGGGTCATTGCGTATTATGCTGCTTTGTACAGTATTCTGTACTGGCTCAAAACATGGATGATATCTCTAAGGCGAACAGATGAATCTCTGGGCTTGGAGGTAGCACCGGATAAGAACAAGGGAAGGCTTTCAGCCGAACGCAATTCGTCGGGACAAAGCACATCCGCTCTCATACCATCACCCATACATACAGGATTAGCGGCATCTGCGGAGTGGGCGGCTATATTGCAGACGGAGCGTGAGCCTGAAGGAGCAGGCAAATATGCACGTCGACAGTGGAATGGTTATAGTCATTTGGCGCTGGCCTTAAGCGGTATTGCCTGGTTTGGCATCCTGTGTATAGGTTACGTAACTCCAGGTGGAGGGAATACGGGAATAGTTCAGTACATGGATGTGGGCCAAGGTGACAGCATTTTAATTACAACGCCGGGTGGCAAACATATATTGGTGGATGGCGGGGGCACGATGGATTTTACGACAGGAAAAAATGCCTGGCGCAAACGAAAAGACCCCTATGAGGTAGGAGAGGATACGATTGTACCCTTGTTGAAGCAGCGCGGTGTACATCGGCTGGACGCAGTCATTTTAACGCATGGAGATCATGACCACGCCGGAGGATTGCAGGCTGTGCTTGACCAGATTCCAGTATCAGCCTTGGTTTTTAACTGCACCCTGACAGACAAGCCCCCTTTTCGCAAGCTGTTGAACACGGCTTTAAACAAGCAGGTCAAGCTGTATGGTGCGCATTATGGTATGGAGTGGAGACCGGATCAGGATACGAAAATCCGCTTTATTCATCCGCTTCCGTCGCAGGAGGAAGAAACCGGAAGTTTGGCCGTTGTGAAGGACCAAAATCATTATTCCGTTGCAATGATATTGGAGATGGAGGGAGCTTCCTTTTTGTTCACAGGAGATATGGATGATGCAGCAGAATCGCAGTTGCTCTCCGAGTTAGCTCATTCTCCATCCCATACCGAAGGAAAGGGGGAGACGTTGGCTGTAAGGCAAGCTGTAGACGTCATGAAAATAGCACATCACGGTAGCAAGTACTCCACCTCGGAAGAATGGTTATCCTACTGGCAACCGAAGGTATCCGTCATTTCAGTCGGAGCTAGCAATACATATGGACACCCGAATGAAGCGGTATTGGATCGCCTATCAGCGGTTGGTTCTGCCATATATCGAACAGATACGATGGGAGAGGTGCAAATCCGAGCACACCAAGGCAAATTGAGTGTACGGTACAAACATAACCTTGAACATGCAGATACAAGATGAATTGCACAGTTATTGCCGTGATATGCTGATGCCCCAATGGACACGCTTAAACCTAGCAACGAACAAGAGTGTCTCAGGTAAAACACTAAAATATATGCTCACTCTAAGGAGTGGGCTTTTTGCTTATAATCCAATCTGCATGGACATAACCTATGAGCTTTGATAGAATCTAAGAATTATTGAAAATGAGAATCATTATTAATGGGAGGACTATTGTGAACTATTTAAAATTCCGGATTTCAGCTTGTTTGTTGATTATTTCATTGATGCTGGTACTGAGCGCATGCGCCACGAATGCAGGAGGAATGGCAACGGACAGTGCTAGGTGATGCCGATTACCTGATGCTGGGGATTAGGGGAGATGGAGTAGATCAAGGGAAAGATAAGTATATCAGTATTCAATTGACGACTTTTATTTTCAGGACCCGATCGCTCTGAATTACCAGTTGGAACTTATATCAGATCTTCTGATTTCCAAGAAGTAACAAGATGTAAATTCAATTCGACAGATTCCAGCAGATTTATTGTGAGTAAAGGTTAAAGGGAAGGTGACTACCTTCCCAGGCTGTCGAGAAAGTCTCGATAGCCTTTTTATGTTGATTTTGTTTAAGACGACACCGCGTTAATGTTGTATAATATAGGTAACTATTGTATAGAACGGACGG
>NZ_SLTL01000100.1:0-742 GCF_014858585.1 Paenibacillus sp. 23TSA30-6
CCCGTTAGAATTCCTGTAGAATGAATAATTTGGCCTTTGCACAAAAACGAGCGCCTCGGTACGATGGGGTTGCACACGAGGTCATTGCCTCAAAAAGCCCATCATCCAGGAGGTCGCTCTACCATGAAGTTTAAGGCTCAGGAGAAGCAAAATCAACTCATTGAAAACATTTCCTCATTACATTTGGTAGTCGGCGTAGATATTGCTCAGGAGTCTCACGTCGCTCGTGCGGTCAGCTTTCGAGGAATTGCTTTGGGATCGCCGTTAGAGTTTGGTAGTTATGACGAGGGCTTTCAACTATTCGGTCGTTGGATTCAAGATCTGCTCCAGTCTTACAAGCTGAGCAAAATCATTGTTGGTATGGAACCGACCGGCCACTACTGGCTGAGCCTGGCTCGCTGGCTCTCTTCTCGTGGAATTGAAGCCGTCCTCGTAAATCCCCACCTTGTCAAAAAGAATAAGGAAAACCGAGACAATACCCCGTCAAAGAGCGACCGCAAAGACGCGCTCGTCATCGCGGATATGGTCAAGAACGGCTACTATTCCCCCGTAAGATTCAACCCGGAAGCCTACGAGGAGCTGCGGATTCTCATGGCCAATCGTGACACGGTTACTAAACGGCTTAACAGCGCTGTTAACCAGATTCATCGCTGGGTAGATATTGTTTTCCCAGAACTTCGGCATGTCTTTAAAATCCTCACTTGTACCAGTGCCATTGCCACGTTAAGGCTGTTTCCTCTCC
>NZ_SLTL01000101.1:0-671 GCF_014858585.1 Paenibacillus sp. 23TSA30-6
AGGTATTCGATGTTGCCGTCCGGCAGCCAAGCCGCCAAGTCGCCCGAGCGGTACAGTTTCTCCCCCTCCGCAAACGGGGAATCGACGAACTTCTCCGCCGTCAGATCCGGACGGTTCAGGTATCCTCTCGCAAGGCCCTCCCCGGCCACATACATTTCGCCCGCTACGCCGATCGGCACAGGGCGGCGGTTTTCATCAAGGACGTACACCCTCAGCGTCGGGATCGGCTTGCCGATATTGCTCTTCGCCGCCTCCATTTCGACCCACGTTATTTCCTTATACGTAACGTGAACCGTCGTCTCGGTAATGCCGTACATATTGATCAGCTTCGTCTCCGGGTACTTCGTCTTGAAGCCCTTGAGCAGCAGCGGACTCAGCGCTTCGCCCCCGAAGATGACGTTGCGAATCCGCAGATCGTACGGATGGTCCGCCAAGACCTTACGCAGCAGCTGGTAGAAGTACGTTGGCGTCTGGTTCAAAATCGTGACCTGTTCGCGGCCCAGCAGCGCCAGGAAATCGGCCGGATTTTTCGCCGTGAGCGGCGGTACGATGACCAGCTTGCCTCCGTACAGCAGCGCTCCGTACATTTCCCAGACGGAGAAATCGAAGCAGAACGAGTGGAACAGCGTCCACGTGTCGGACGGCCCGAAGTCGAACAGGTTCTTGTCGTT
>NZ_SLTL01000102.1:0-653 GCF_014858585.1 Paenibacillus sp. 23TSA30-6
TTTTTGAATGAGATGTCGTCTTTTTTTTGCTTCCTCATGTCTACGAGTGCTCCTCTTTTTAGCTCATCAACTTCAAGATCCGCTTCAGATTCACCGCGAAAATCGCCATCGCTCCTTGCATTTCCATGCCAATCAGACCCGAGGAGGATGCCACATCATACCCGTGTCTGTGCTTGAGTTCACTGTTCTTGGCTTCAATTTTGTATCGCTCTTTGGCCTTGGTCTTAAAGACCTCACTCTCCTGAAATACGGCTTGAGCCAGATGTTCGTCGCTTTTTATACTTACAGAATACGTCTTGCTTTTTGCCCCGTCCTTGTAGCAGCCTTCCCGAAGAAGGCATCGCTTGCATGTTTCTACGTCAAAGTAATAGGTGTCGGTTTGGTTTTCTCCTCGGCCTTTTTTCCCCTGCCGCGCCCGGCGAGTTGCCAGATGACCAGCCTTGCACACATACATCCCTGCATCTTTATTGAACTCAAATTCGTCTTCCTTCTTTCGGTTTCCCTGAGTAATCAAAGGATGTAGTTTTGCGACCAGTTGGATGTTTTCTTGCGCACTGTAGGCGAGGTTATCTTTTTCTGAATAGGCTGCATCTCCAATCACCGTTTCCACTTTCATTCCTACCGCCTTACTTTTTTCAATCAAGGTTTGGAGT
>NZ_SLTL01000103.1:0-574 GCF_014858585.1 Paenibacillus sp. 23TSA30-6
TGATGCTAGACTAAAAAGTGGACATCGAGAATCGAGAATGCGAGAATAAAATCAAATTCATTCGAGGTGCGTCCCTATGAGTAAAAACTACGACAAGGCTTTTAAAGTTCAAACCGTTCAAATGATTCAAGAAGAAGGTAAACCTGTCTCTCAAGTGGCGAGAGAATTGGGCATCTCCGCGAACACGCTGTATCGTTGGGTAGCTGAGCACAACCAAGATGGGAAACAGGCTTTCCCTGGCAGTGGGAACCTGAAGCCAGAGGATCAAGCCACAAGAGAACTCCACAAACGCATTCGTGATCTGGAAGAGGAGAACGATATTCTAAAAAAGGCGATGCACTACTTTGCCAAAGACCGACGCTGATTTTTTCTTTTATATATGATCACCGCTTCCAGTGTCGTGTTGCAAAGATGTGTGCGGTGTTTGGTGTTTCACGAAGCGGCTATTACAGATGGGTACAAACTCGAACGATTCATAAAGAACGACAAAAACAACGGGAAAAGCTCTTACAACGTATCCGCCGGATCTTCTTGGATTCACGCCGTTTGTATGGCAGCCGGAAGATTCATAAAG
>NZ_SLTL01000104.1:0-552 GCF_014858585.1 Paenibacillus sp. 23TSA30-6
TTTTTATAATGGGTATCCTAAGCGGGAATCCAAAAGACGAGCCCATGCATTACGGAGAAATTTATAGTGTGTGGCAGTTTTCAGCGTTAGCGAAAGGCAGCGTTTCATTTTACCAAGCATATTTAAACCACGCAGGAGACAAAGAACTCAAAAAAGTACTGGATGATCTTATTGATCAAGCTAAACTGGAAATCCAAGAATGCGACGCAATGCTTACTGATAATGGTATTGCCCCAGCCCCTATTATGCCTGAAAGACCCCCTGTGAAACTTGAGGATATCCCGGCTGGTGCAAGGTTTACTGATCCCGAAATTGCAGCTAAAATCGCATTAGATACCTCTGTGGGATTGACATCTTGCAGCCAAGCTATGGGTCAATCCATTAGAGAAGACATCGGGGCTTTATTTGCGAAATATCATCTAACTAAGACTGCTTTGGGAGTTCGTATTCTAAAAATGAACAAAGAAAAGGGTTGGCTAATACCTCCCCCTCTTCAATTAAAACGACCTGAACCAGTTAAAGCCTAAATTTCCTGTACGATCTTCAACACAC
>NZ_SLTL01000105.1:0-547 GCF_014858585.1 Paenibacillus sp. 23TSA30-6
CTTGATGCACTTTCAGTACATCCACTGTTTCTTCCACTGTAATCCATTCCAGCTCACTCAATGTGGTATCTGGGCTAGCCGCAATCACTTCAGCCAACCGTACAAAGTGGCGTGTGATCTGCTCAATTGTTTCCCGCTGGTATAGCGTGGTCGCATACTGCAATCCGAACTGTATTCCGGATTCTTCCTCTCTCGCTTCCAGCGTCAGGTCAAACTTCACTGGAGTTTGCTCCATATCGTATAGTCGGAAGCTCAGTTCTTTGAGCTTCAACTCGCTTTGCTCGGTGTTTTGCAGTACAAACATCGTATCGAAGATCGGATTCCGGTTCATATCCCGCTTCACATTCAGCTTGTCCACCAGGTTTTCAAATGGATAGTCCTGGTGCTCGTAGGCTTGTAAAGCCCGGATTTTCACATCTTCTAGATAGCTGCGGAACGTCTGCTCTGCAGTCGGATAATTGCGTAGTGCCAGGGTTCCGACAAACATCCCAATGATGGGCTCCAGATCGGCATGTGGGCGTCCCGCAATTGGGGTGCCAACAATGAT
>NZ_SLTL01000106.1:0-532 GCF_014858585.1 Paenibacillus sp. 23TSA30-6
CAGATTGTCGAGAAACCCCGTCTTTTTGAGACGCGGGTTCTTTTTCTTTACATAATAATGGTCTGGTATCTGGAAAAACGGGGTGTTACCCCTGTTTCTCCAGACGATCCAGGTGGATCGCCATCTTCTTCATGTTCTGCACGGCTGCCGTCATGAGGGCTTGTTCCCTGACGTTCGGAAGTCCGCGCATACGGCAATAGCGAAACCCATGGAGCTCTTTGGCATCCGCGAAGCTTCGCTCAATCGTCTCTTTTCGTTTACGGTACAGCTGTTTCCCGGATGCGCTCAGTCGGTTGCTCCGTACCCATTCTTTGCTGTCTTCCCAGACATGCCGAGTCACCACTTTGCGGTGGTTTCGAGACTGGGTACACTGGCCCAGCAGTGGGCAATACTGGCACTGAGCTGGATTAGAGGCATACTGCCGGTATCCCTTACGGTCCGTTGTTCGGTAGGGCAGTTCCTGTTGGGCTGGGCACATATACACATTGCGCTTGGCATCGTATTCAAACTTCCATTTCGGGAACATTCCTTG
>NZ_SLTL01000107.1:0-524 GCF_014858585.1 Paenibacillus sp. 23TSA30-6
GTGCTTCAAACCCAAACGAACGCATATACGCTACTTTTAAGCTTTCATCATATCATTATGGATGGCTGGTGCCTTGGTATCGTCATGGACGAGCTGTTCGCGGCTTATGAAGCACTGAAAGCGGGGAAACCCGTAGAACTGCCAACACCGCAGCCCTATACTGGCTATGCTCGCTGGCTGGACAAGCAGGATAAGGAGGCGGCGAAGGAATACTGGCGGTTCATCCTGAACGGCTATGATCAGCCAGCCGTGCTGCCAACCCTGCCTGTAGCCCATCCGCTCCAGGCAGCTACCGGGTACTTACTGCATGAGCATAAAATAACACTCACGGATGAAACAACCCGTCAATTGCGGACGGTGGCTGAACGCAACGGAACGACCCTTAGCAGTCTGTTTCTGGCTGCATGGGGAGTCGTGCTTGGAGGATACAACCAAAGTGAAGACGTCGTCTTCGGCACCGTTGTTTCCGGTCGACCACCGGAGCTTGAAGGTGTGGAACAGATGTTGGGACTTTTCATTAACAC
>NZ_SLTL01000108.1:0-524 GCF_014858585.1 Paenibacillus sp. 23TSA30-6
GTGCTTCAAACCCAAACGAACGCATATACGCTACTTTTAAGCTTTCATCATATCATTATGGATGGCTGGTGCCTTGGCATCGTCATGGACGAGCTGTTCGCGGCTTATGAAGCGCTGAAAGCGGGGAAACCCGTACAATTGCCAACACCGCAGCCCTATACTGGCTATGCCCGCTGGCTGGACAAGCAGGATAAGGAGACGGCGAAGGAATACTGGCGGTCCATCCTGAACGGCTATGATCAGCCAGCCGTGCTGCCAACTCTGCCTGTAGCCCATCCGCTCCAGGCAGACACCGGGTACTTGCTGCATGAGCATAAAATAGCACTCACGGATGAAACCACCTGTCAATTGCGTACGGTGGCTGAACGCAACGGAACGACCCTGAGCAGTCTATTTCTGGCTGCATGGGGAGTGGTGCTTGGAGGATACAACCAAAGTGAAGACGTTGTCTTCGGCACCGTTGTTTCCGGTCGACCACCGGAGCTTGAAGGTGTGGAACAGATGTTGGGACTTTTCATTAACAC
>NZ_SLTL01000109.1:0-520 GCF_014858585.1 Paenibacillus sp. 23TSA30-6
GCTTATGAATTTGGATCAAGCTCTAGCTTATGTCCTCAGTAACGGAAGTTGGGGTTACTCTTCCAATTTCCTCTGAAGGAATCTCAAACTGGCGAATATCCTTGACCAGAAACATGATCAAGCCGCACAATGCGGTAATCAGTCCGCTGAAAAACAGCACCTCGCTCAAAGCAAAACGTAAAGTTAACGCACCACCAATCAAGGCTCCTAATGGCAGAGCTGCGCTCGACAGGGTGTTTAGAAAGGATGTAACCCGTCCCATTAACGGCAGCGGGGTAATAATTTGAATCAAGGACGTTTGCAGTACATTGATGATGCCTGTAAAAATACCTAGCAACAGGGCGGCCAGCAGCTTCATCCACATCTCCGGCACAAGGGAAAATACGTAGATCGCCAGCCCCATGGCTACCCAGGAGACCGCAATGGTGATGCCGTTCTTTTTCAATACACTGACCAGAAAGGAACCGACAAAAATACCGATAAAATAGGCCACATACAGTAAGCTGTAATAGATCGGTGA